>JBOICJ010000216.1:0-8758 GCA_050740035.1 Stenotrophobium sp.
GCTCAGACTCGCGCTGGAGCGGGTGCCGCAGCCGTTACCCGCGCCGACGGAGCCGGTCGCGGCATCCGCGCAGCCGCCAGCCGACAACGCACGCGCCCACTGACCGACGACGGCGCGGGAACGCCCATGCAACGATCGATGGGCGCATCCGCGGCGTCGCCGCACCACCCGCTCTTCCTGCAAAGCATTCCGACAATGTTATATTTTATAATATATATATTAAATAATATTATATATTATAACAACCAATCTTTGTTTCCGGCAGACAGCGGGTGCGCCCGAAACCGGCAACGCGGATGTTCCCGCCGATGAACCTGAGCCTGCTGATCGCAACGCTGGCGGCGCTGCTGTCCGGACCCTTGCTGTACGCGATTCTCAAGACACGACCGCGCCTGACCCGCGCCATGGACGGCTTCGTACTGGTCAGCGTCACCGGCCTGGTACTGATCGACGTGGTGCCGGAAGCGTATGGCCAGATCGGTTTGTGGAGCCTGCTGTTCGTCGGTCTCGGCCTGCTCGGCCCGACCCTGCTCGAACACCTGCTGAGCCACGCGCGCCGCGGCATGCATATCGCCGCGATGACGCTGGTGCTGGTCGGGCTGGTGCTGCACAGCTTCGGCGACGGCGTCGCATTGTCGCCTGCCGGCGGACAGGCCAACGCCGCGCTCGGCATCGCCGTCGCCATTCACAGTATCCCGGTCGGCCTGCTGGTGTGGTGGCTGATGGCGCCGGTGTTCGGCCCGCTGCTGCCAGCCTGCGCGATCGCGGCGATGTGCGCCGGCACCGTCGGCGGCTACGTCACCGGCATCGAACTCGGCGGGCTCAACGCCCACGCCTGGGCCGGCGTGCAGGCGTTGATCGCCGGCACCCTGCTGCATGTGGCGTTCGGCCGGCCACATAGCCACGCCGGGAAACCCTGATTCAGCTACTGCGTTCGCCCGCCGATGGCGGCGATCCTGATCGCCAGCTCCAGTGCCTGCTCATAGTTGAGTCGCGGGTCCACGGTTGTCTTGTAGGCGCGCTGCAGATCGGCATCGGCCAGGTTGCGAGCGCCGCCGATGCACTCCGTCACGTCCTCGCCGGTCAGTTCCAGGTGCACGCCGCCCAGCGTTGAACCGCAGCGCGCATGAACATCGAAGGCCTGAATCACTTCCGACATGATGTCGTCAAAAGGCCGCGTCTTGAATCCCGATGCCGTGGAGACGGTATTGCCATGCATCGGATCGCACAGCCACAACACGGTTTTGCCGGCGGCACGCACGGCCTCGATCAGCGGCGGCAGATGTTCGGCAATCTTCCCCGCGCCCATGCGGTGAATCAGCGTCAGCCGGCCCGGTTCGTTGTCCGGATTCAGCCTCTCGCACAATTCCAGCAGCCACTGCGCCGACATGCCCGGCCCGACTTTCACCCCCACGGGATTGCGGATGCCGCGGCAATACTCGACGTGCGCGCCATCGACATCCGCGGTGCGCATGCCGATCCACGGGAAATGCGTGGACAGGTTGTACCAGCCGCTGCTGCGCGGCACCTGGCGCGTCTGCGCCTGCTCATAGCTGAGCACCAGCGCCTCGTGCGAGGTGAAGAAATCGACGCGTTTGAACTCGCCGATGGCCTGCCCACCGAGTGTTTCCATGAAGCGCAGCGATTCGCCGAGAGCATCCATGCGCTTCTGGTATTCGCTCGCCGACGGCGAGTGCCGCACCCAGTCCAGCCCCCAGTATTCGGGATGATGCAGGTCGGCGAAACCGTCGTCGATCAGCGCGCGGACAAAATTCATCGTCATCGCCGAACAGGCGTGCGCGTCGAGCAGCCGCTGCGGATCCGGTGCGCGTGCGATGGCATCGAATTCCGGCGCGTTGACCAGATCGCCGCGATAGCTCTGCAGGGTAATGCCATTCCGGGTTTCGGTATCGGCCGAGCGCGGCTTGGCGTACTGCCCGGCGAAACGGCCAACGCGCAGCACGCGCTTGTGCATGCCGTGCACCAGCACCAGCGACATCTGTAGCAGCACCTTGAGGCGATTGGCGATGATCTGCGGCTGGCAGTCGCCAAAGCTCTCCGCGCAATCGCCGCCCTGCAGCACGAACATGCGTCCGGCCTGCGCCTCGGCCAGATGTTGCCTGAGCGTATTGATCTCCCACGAAGTCACCAGCGGCGGCAGGCGCGCGAGCTGCGCCAGCGCCTGCGCCAGTGCGGAGGGATCGGGATAGTCGGGTTGTTGCAGCGCGGGCTGGTGCCGCCATGAATCCGGCTGCCAGAGACTGGAATGTTCTGTGCTCACGAAAATTCGGGCTACACGGCAATGGGGATGCAAGTATAGACCTGTGGCTTTTCGCCATCGCCCCATCCTGCGCCGGCGGCAACTATCGGCGGCCAACCCCGTCGACGATCCTGAACTGGCGCTTCATCTGCTTATCGCCCAGCAAGTCCGCGAGCGTCACCTCGTTCAGTTCGGCGATAAACGCACGACCGCCGCGATCCAGTGCGGTTTTGAGCGAGCAGGCAGGCTGGAGAATGCACTCCAATGCCTGGCAGTCGACGATGCTCATGTCCTCTTCCATGGCCAGGATGACTTCGCCCAGGCGAATTTCCGCCACATCACGCCCCAGAACGATACCGCCGCCGCGGCCCCGCGTCGTGTTGAGGTAGCCCGACTTCGCCAGCTTGTGGATCACCTTGCGCAAGTGCTCCAGCGAGATGCGGTGATGCACCGCAATCTCGCGCATCGTGCAGACACGGTCGCGGTCGCGATGCCTGCCGACGAACATCAGCACGCGCAACGCATAATCGGTAAAACGGGTCAGTTGCATGGGAAACACGGATGACGAGAATCGTCGACAGGGTGTCAACCCTTCGCGCGAAAATCAACTGTCGGCATGGTGACTGCGACGATTGATATCGGCATCCGTAGCGCGCGACAACGGCGCCGGCGGCGCCTCGGCAAACGCATCCATGCGGCCCCAGAGCAGCTTGCAGGCAGTCCAGAGCAGCAGCAAAACGCCGATCAGCACCATGTATTTCCCCAGGCGCTGCTGGTCGCCCAGCAAGTAGTTGTTGCACAGACGATCGGGCCAGATCGAATAAAGCCAGCCCATCCTGAAAAAAGTCGCGATCAGCTCAAGCAGGAACACGCCCCTGACGATGAAGCTCATGCGCGGCCAGCTCAGCGCGAACGGCAGTCCGATCAGCAACGGTATCGACAGGTACTTGGCGACCGCGATCGACGGTTCGGTTATCGATGCGTCCAGCAAGCGCGGCAACATCCATAGGGCGGCAACGAGAGTCGCGAGTACCAGGCCGGTGATGCCGTGATAATCGCAACTGGCCAGCGTCGCGTTTACCCGCTCAGGAACTGCCCGCGACAGCAGCAGTCCGACGACGACGAGTGACGGGATTTGCACCAGCATCTGCGTGGTCATGCTGACTTCGAGCACATATTTGAACGCCAGCAACACGAAGAAAATCAGCAGCGCGATGCGGGCAGAACTTGGCGGCAAGCGAACGTTCACCGCTCAATATCCAGCGACACGGCATGCGCGACCTGGTCTGGCCTCCCCATATCCATGATTTCGACCAGACGGCCTTGTGGATCGACCATGTGGATGGCGGTGTTATGAACGTAACCGCCGAACGCATCGGGAATCACCGTGATGCCAAACGCCCGCTTGAGTTGCCCGAGCCCATCCGTCGTAACCGGCCGTGCGGCGAGCCACCCCGGCCCGTGCTCGTGAAAGCGCTGCTGATACGCAGCGAGCTGCGGCGGCGTATCCCGGTCCGGATCAAAACTGATGCTGATCAGTTCCAGCTTGCCTTGCGCAAGCGGCCCGGCGAGCCGATCCTGAAGCTGGGCGAACTCTCCACCAAGGGCGGAGCAGTACGTCGGACAGCGGGTATAAATGAAATCCACCAGCAGCCACTTCCCGCGGAAATCTGAAAAATCGATCCTTGCGCCGGACGCGGTTTCAAGTTTTACCGCCGGAATTTCGACAGGATGCTCCCGCACCCTGATGCGCCGCGCAGTTTCAGTGGTGAATGCCTGAAATCCCCCGGTGGCCACACTAAGCGCATAGCCACCGAGGAGGATCAGTGCAAAGCTAACGAGCAGCGTGCGCAGTATCGACATGGCCCGGCGCCTTCAACAAGCCGATGACGATACGGGCGGTCAATAACAGCATGCCGGCAATCACCAGCATGGCGCCGATTGAACCAGCGTGGTCGTACGGCAACCATTCCGGCAGATGAGCAGCGTAACGCCGCGGCACGCTGGCACGTCCGGCCGCCAGGAAAGCGAAGACGAAGATCAGACCGCCGATCAGATAGACCGGGAAAGCCAGCCTGCCGATGGCATGATTCGATCCCTGCGCGCGGCTGCCCACGACATGAAACATCCACGCCAGCACCATCGGCAGTACGCCCAGCAGCAGATAGAAGTGGAAGTGGCCCGGAACCCATTGGGTGTTGTGCATCACCCGGTTGACGGTGATGGTGCCGTCGATGATCGCCGGGACGATGCCGGCGGCCCAGCCGAACATCGATAGCATCAGCAACTTGGCCGTGATCGGCCAGCGCATGCCGGAACGATAGACGTTGGCCAGTGCGCCGTAGACCGTCACGGTGAACACCGGCAGGCCGGCGCAGTAGGAAACGATCTGGCCCATGATGACCATCCACTGCGGCATCGCGTAATCCATCATCAGGTGATGCGGATAGACAATCAGCACCATGATCAGACTCGATGCCCACGACCACAGGAAGGGCCGTGAAATCGGATAGGGCCGTCCGCTATAGCGCGGCAGCAGTTCGTAGACCGCGATCACGCCCATGTAAATGCTGGCGTTGATGAACATGTGGCCGAACAGATAGGTCAGGTTCTTGACCAGCAGCGCGTTGAGCGCGAACGCCGGAAAATAGATATTGACCAGGCACATCACCAGCACCACCGCGCCGGCCAGGGTGCCGACGGAATTGGTGATTGCCACCATCGTGCTGGCGACCACTGCTTTCGGGTGGGTCTTGTCGATTTCCCCGCCGAACAGCCACTGCAAGCCCAGCGCCCGTCCGAGATTGCCGTAAACGCGGATGATGGCCAGCATCGCATCCAGATAGAACAGCAGGAAGCCGACGCCGATCAGCAGATAGCCGAGCATGAACAGCGCCGCCGCGTGCGGACTCCACACGCCCATCGCATGGACCGGCAACGGGTACAGGAACGTCCATGCGCCGGCGTAGCGGCCGATGAAGATCGCTGCCAGGATCGCCACCACTCCCAGTATGAACAACACGTAGTTGGCGGCGAATATCGCCAGGTTCAGGCGCACGTACTTGCGCAGGAAGAACCACATCGCCGCACTCGACGCCAGCCCGATCGTGCCGACCATCCCGGCACCGTGCGCGGTCATGATCTGGTAGAAGCGATCCAGCGGCAGATTGATCCACGTGCCTTGCGCCATGCGCATGATCAAGCCGAACAACATCAGCAGAATGAATACCGACAGTGTCGAGATGATGTAAGTATTGAGGACGATGCGTTCGTTGCGCGATAAGGCTTCATCGGCCGGATACAACTCCGTCGTGCTCATGGCTGCTCCCCCTTGTCAGTGGCCACCACTTCGAACTCGGTCACCATGTTGTGGTGCGCCAGTCCGCAGTATTCGAGGCATAGCACCCGGTATTTCCCGGGCTGCGTGAAGGTATACAGCAGGCGATTGGTGTAGCCCGGCATCGCCTGCGTCTGCGTCACGATGCGATCGTCCGGGGCATAGATCGCGAAACCATGATTGACGTCGGCACTGGTGACGTTGAATTCCACCGGGACTCCCGCCTTGACCTGGGTCGGACTGAGTTCCCAGTACCACTGGTGGCCGACGACCTCGACGATCTGCGCGGCCGGCACATCGGCGCGCTGGCCGGCGATCGGATACGGCTTCAAGGTGGCATAGGCAAGACCAATGCCCGCCACCACCAGCACCAGGAACCACCATCGCCGGATACTGTCCGCGGTCCTTTGTCGGTACTTCGAAGCGGGGGTCTTGCCGGATTGGACAATCACCCAGACAAACACCAGCGCCACCAGACCAACCCCTATCAACATCACGGTCCAGGCTTCGTTCTGCATGTTCATGCTCCTCATTAACATGTATTTTATATACATGATATTGAAGCGACAAAAACGGGCTGTCAACAGGCGCGTGAACGATCAACCCGGACGCAGAAAACCAGCACACGGCAGAACTCGCACCGCAGCGCTCCTGACCCGGCGATTACCGCAGATTGGCTAAACCCGATGCCGGACAGCTATCCGGATGCCAGAGGCCTGGCTCGGACCACGTATGGGTTACATTTAGCGCGAGAGCCAGTACCAAACGACACGGGATTCTCCGCTCAAGAGTCATTCGCAGCATAATAAAATCATATGAATCAGAATGATATAGATAAGGCAATGCTGCGGGACCACACGCCGTTGATGCAGCAATACCTGGGCATCAAAGCGCAGCACCCGGATACCCTGGTGCTGTTCCGCATGGGCGATTTCTATGAACTGTTTTACGACGACGCGCGCAAGGCCGCGCGACTGCTCAACATCACCCTGACCCAGCGCGGCGAATCGGCCGGCGCACCGGTGGTGATGGCCGGGGTTCCGCATCACGCCGTCGAGCAATATCTGGCGCGACTGATCAAGGCCGGCGAATCAGTCGTCATCGCAGAACAGGTGGGTGAAAACACCACCGACAAGGGACCGATGAAGCGCGAAGTCGTACGCATCATCACCCCCGGCACCGCCACCGAAGATGCGCTGCTCGACCCACGCGCGCAAACCCTGCTGGCCGCCGTGGGCAAAGTGCAGGACCGCTTTGGGCTAGCTTGGCTGGAGCTGTCGTCAGGACGTTTTTCGGTACTGGAAACCGCCAGCGTCACCGATCTCGTTGCCGAACTCCATCGCATCGATCCCAGCGAACTGCTGAGCCCCGACGACCCGAGGTTGCCGTTGCTGGATTACACGGCAAAATCCAGACCGCAATGGCACTTCGACCCTGCGTCGGCCTACCGTCTGCTGACCGAACAGTTCCAGACCCGCGACCTGCGCGGCTTTGGCTGCGAGGATTTCAGCGCCGCCATCGGCGCCGCCGGCGCGCTGCTGCAGTATGTGCAGGACACGCAGAAATCCCGCCTGCCGCATCTCACGGGTCTGCGCAGTGAGCTGCCGCATGAAGCGCTGACGCTGGACGCCGCGACCCGGCGTAACCTGGAAATAGACCGTTCGCTCTCCGACCGGCACGACTACACGCTGCAGAGCGTGATGGACCATTGCGTCACCGCCATGGGTTCGCGCGCGCTGCACCGCTGGTTGACGCGGCCGCTGCGCAACCATGCCGCACTCAACGCACGTTACCAGGCCGTCAGCGCCCTGCTTGACGATGCAGGATACATTGCCCCGCGCGCAGCCTTGCGCGATGTCGCCGACATGGAGCGCATCCTCGCGCGCATCGCCCTGCGTTCGGCGCGCCCGCGCGACCTGCTGGGACTGAGTCAGAGCCTGGGGGCATTGCCTGGCCTTCAGGCCGCGCTGGCAAATATCGAAGCCCCATTGCTGACCACGCTCACCGCAGCACTGGGTCAGCATTCGACGCTGGCCACCGCGCTGAAGTCGGCACTGGCCGACGACCCGCCGCTGCTCGCCAAGGATGGCGGCGTATTCCGTAGCGGCCATGATGCCGTGCTGGACGGATTGCGCAATCTTTCCGAAAACGCCGACGGCTTTCTGCTGGATCTCGAGACCCGCGAGAAAGCGCGCAGCGGCATTGAAACGCTCAAGGTCGGCTACAACCGCGTGCATGGCTATTTCATCGAGATCAGCAAGGCACAGGCCGCCAGAGCGCCCGCTGACTACACGCGGCGCCAGACGCTGACCCATGCCGAGCGTTACATCACCGAGGAACTCAAGCGCCACGAAGAGCAGGTTCTGTCGGCACGCGACCGTGCGCTGGCGCGGGAGAAAGAGCTATACGACGCGCTGCTCAACGATTTATCGCAACACCTGCCCTCGCTGCAAAACTGCGCCGCCGCGCTGGCCGAGATCGACGTGCTCGCCTGCTTTGCCGAACGCGCGCGGACGCTCAACTGGTCGCGCCCGGAGCTGTTGCAGTCGCCCTGCATCGACATCCGCGCAGGACGCCATCCCGTCGTCGAGCACACGCTGAATGCGCCTTTCGTCGCCAACGACCTGAAGCTTGACAACGACACACGGCTGCTGGTCATCACCGGCCCGAACATGGGCGGCAAGTCCACCTACATGCGCCAGACCGCGCTGATCGTGCTGCTGGCGCATGCCGGCTCGTTCGTTCCCGCGGCGTCCGCGACGATTGGCCCCATCGATCGCATCTTCACCCGCATCGGCGCGGCCGACGACCTGGCATCGGGCCAATCCACCTTCATGGTCGAAATGTCCGAGACCGCCAACATCCTGCATAACGCGACATCGCTTAGTCTGGTGCTGATGGACGAAGTCGGCCGCGGCACCTCGACCTATGACGGCCTGTCGCTGGCGCGCGCCTGCGCCGAATATCTGGCGCGCGAAGTCCGTGCGTTCACCTTGTTTGCCACACATTATTTCGAGCTGACGGCGCTGGCCGAGAGCCTGCCGGGCGTGGCCAACGCGCATCTCGACGCCGCCGAGTTCAACAGCGAAGGCAACGAGCGTCTGGTCTTTCTGCACCAGGTCAAACCGGGCCCGGCCAACCGCAGCTACGGCCTGCAGGTC
>JBOICJ010000217.1:0-9783 GCA_050740035.1 Stenotrophobium sp.
GATTGACCGGGTGGATGCAGGTGCGCTTGCCCAGTACGCCATGCGGATCGGGTGTGGTCGAGCGCAGCAGCAGCGCCGGCGTATTGATCGCGCCGCCGGCCATGATGTAGTGCCGCGCGCGGATCTGCACCTCGATGCCGGTCGGCGCGATGCAATCGGCGTCCATCGCCTGCGCGACCAGGCCATCGACCTTGCCGCGCGAGAATCGCAGCCGCTGCACGCGCAGGCGGTGCACCAGTTCGGCGCCGTGACGCAGCGCTTCCGGAATCGTGCTGACCAGCATCGACTGCTTGGCGTTGACCGGGCAGCCGTAGCCGCAGTAGCCGCTGTTCCAGCAGCCGCGGACATTGCGCGGAATCACGCGCACATCCCAGCCGAGCTTTTCGCCGGCGCGCTTGAGCACCGCATTGTTGGCATTGGGCGCCTGCGCCCAGGGCGCGATGCCGAGCCGCTGCTCCATCCGCGCAAACCACGGCGCCATCTCCTCGACGCTGGCGCCCTTGACGCCGTGCACATCGGCCCATTGCTTGAGTGTGCCCGGCGGCGTGCGGAAACTCGAGGTCCAGTTGACCGTGGTGCTGCCGCCGACCGAGCGGCCCTGCAGCACGCCGATCGCGCCGTCGGACGAGGTTCTGGCCGCGCCCTCCTGATAGAGATCGGCATAGGCGCGCGATTCGTCCATGTCCTTGAAGCTGTCCGAGGTTTTCAGCGGTCCCTCTTCCAGCAGCAACACCTTGAGGCCGGCAAGGCTGAGGATTTCGGCCGCAGTACCACCACCGGCGCCGGTGCCGACGATGGCGACATCCGCCTCGAACGTGCGATTCGCCTTGAAGGTCGAGGCATCGTGGACTTTCCAGCCGGATGCGATGCCGTCGGTATAAATGTCATTGATGGCCATTGCCGCCTCCGCCTATTGATGAATCGCCTTGTACATCCACGCCAGCGGTCCGGGATAGCCGCTCGAAGGCCAGCTCGCGGGGATGCCGAAATTCGACGCGGCGACCAGATTCACCAGCACACGCTCCCCGGAGTTGAACATGGCGAACGAACTGTCGCGCCATTTCGCGAGGAAAGCCTGAATGTCTTGCACGCTGGCTTCGGCCCACGGCGCGCCGACCCCGGCCACGAAGCGCCGCGTCAGACCGAGATTCAGCAGGTCGAACAGTTTTTTCAACTGCTGCTGCGGCGACGAGTCCAGCCGCAGGCAGGCCAGGTCCAGACGCCGCAGGACTTCCTGCGTGCGTGCCGCGGCGTCCGCCGTGGACGCCGGCATCGCACCGTCCAGCACCGCCGGAACCAGCGCCCGGAACAGCACGACATCATCGTCGCGCAGGAAACGATAACCCTGTGCGGCGGCCTCCACGCTGCGATGGCAGCCGGCCAGACCCGCGCTCACACCCACGGTGCCCAGGACGGCCGTCGCCACCAATCCCAGCTTCAATAGCGAACGCCGCGACGGGTCCTGCAATGCCCATTCATGTTCTTCTATCTTCATCGCTCCCTCCCCCGCATGAAGTGGATGACGCTATGCCGCGACGCAGTGTAAGGTTTGCCACCTGCATCCGTAAAAGCAACCGACGCCGTGACGAATCGTACACCTGCCGCGACGCTCACAAAACCGCAACCGCCTGCATCTGCTGCCCGCTTCGGCGTCAACCTGCTGGCCCTGTTCGCGGCGCTGGCGACGCTGATCCTGCTGCAACGACACGGTCTGGATGCGCTCGATAGCGGCCTGATCAGCGCCGCGGTCGCCGCGATCTTGATGATCGCCAGCGACCGGCTCCAAGGCCGGGCCAATCGCAAGGAACCGGTCGGCTTCGCCGGCACGCCGCTGCGCGCCGCCAGTGGCCGCCGCGTCGCGATCAAACTTGCGGGACTGCTGCTCACTGTTGGCGTCATTGCCTTGGCCTACTGGCTGTTCCCGGAGTACCACGGCAGTTTCTACAACCCGTTCTGGTACGCACTCGGCATTGCCGGCCCCGGCCTGCTGATCGCAGCGCCGTTTTATTTCTGGTGGATGGATCGCCGCCTGGAAAACCCGCACGATGGCTACTGGCACACCGGCCAGTTGCTGGCCGGGCACTGGCGCAGCGCCGAATGGCCGCTGATCCACCAGCATTTTCTCGGCTGGCTGGTGAAGGCGTTTTTCCTGCCGCTAATGCTCAATTATCTGGGCAATGAGATCCAGCAAACCGGCGACGCGTGGATGCGCCTGCACAATGGCCTGGGCTGGTACGACTTCTGCTATCACACCGGCTTTTTGATCGACCTGCTGTTCTGCGTCATCGGTTACGCCGTCACCTTTCGCCTCCTCGGCACGCACATCCGCTCAACCGAACCGACCGTCTTCGGCTGGCTGGTTGCGCTGATGTGCTACCAGCCGTTTTACTCTCTGATCGGCGGTCAGTATCTGCATTACGAAGACGACCTCTACTGGGGCGGCTGGCTCTCGCACGCACCGACGGCACAGGCGCTCTGGGGCGCGACCATCATCGTGCTGGTGTTGGTCTACGCGCTGTGCACGGTGTCGTTCGGCCTGCGATTCTCCAACCTCACCCACCGCGGCATCATCACCTCCGGCCCGTACCGCTACAGCAAGCATCCCGCCTACCTGTCCAAAAACCTGAGCTGGTGGCTGGTCTCGGTGCCGTTCATCTGTCATGCCGGCGCGTTCGAGGCGTTGCGCAACTGCTGCCTGCTGGGATTGCTGAATCTGGTGTACTTCCTGCGCGCACGCACCGAAGAGCGCCATCTCAGCCACGATCCCCACTACGTCGCCTACGCACTGTGGATCAACGAGCACGGACTGCTGCGCGGACTGGGGCGCAGATTGCCGTTCCTGCGTTATCACGGCCCGCACAAAACCTGAAGCCATCCACTCCCGTGCGGCCTCCATCAAAATTTTCAGTTTTGCTTCCACACCTGCGCACAGCCGATCCGGCACAGGTCGAGCATGCGCTGCGCTGGGCCTTGGGCGCTGCGCTGCTGCTGCGCCTGTTGTTCCCGTTCTTCGATTCGCCGCTCACGCATCTTTTTTCGGACCCCGGCCGGCACTGGCAGAACGGCCTGAACTTCCTGCATCCCGACATCATGGGCAGCGGCGATCCATTTCTGTATCAACTCTGGATTTTCCTGCTGCAAAAAATCGCGCACGGCAATTCGGCAGCCATCGTCACCGGCAGTGGCATGCTCTGCGCGTTGATGCCTTACGGCTGGTATCGCGCGCTCAAGGAACTGCTGCCGAAAACCTGGGCACTGGGCGGCGCGTTGCTGATCGCGCTGGTGCCGGGTTTCCTCGGCATCTATGCCTATTTCATGAACGAAACCCTGTTGCTGACGCTGACCGGCTTCGCGTTCTGGGCGACGTTCCGCGCGCAGCGCAAGCGCAGCGTCGGCGCATTCGCGCTGGCCTGCGCGCTGTGGCTGGCGGCCGGATTCACGCGCTCGGTGGCGCTGCCGATCGCGCTGCTGTGCCTGCTGGCGCTGTGGTTGCCGCAGCCGCAGAAAATCGCCAAGGCCGCGATCGGCAGCATTCTGCTGCTCGGCCTGCTGATTCCCGCAGGACTGCACGGACGCAGTACGCTCGGTTACTTCGCACCGTTCGGCAATCTCTATCTCAACGAGATTTACAGCCAGAGCGGCCAACGCACCATCTCGCTGGATTTCGGCCCGCAGGGACACTACTACTTCGGCTCGCCGAGTTTCTACAACCCGACGTTCTACCCATTCTCGGACTGGACCACGAATCGCGCGGGCGATGCCGCGGTGAAGATCGATCTGTCGCAAGGCCGCACAACGTGGATCGCGGAATTGCAGCGGGTGCGCCAGTTACGGACGTTTTCGCGCGCACGCGAAATCGGCGAAAACACACTGTATCTTCTGCTCGGCCAATCCTGGCCGGACAATGATCGCGGCTCGCTCAGCGGCTGGCTGACGGTATGGACGCGCTGGTTCTGGCCGTTGCTGATTCTCGCGGTCGCCATCGGTGTTGCCAGACGTCGCTTCCGTGGCCGCGAGTGGTTGTTGCCGGTTTGCAGTCTCGGCCTGCTGCTGTATCTCGCCGTGCAGCAACAAGGCGTGATGGAAGCGCGTTTCCGCAAACCGATCGATCCGATCCTAGTCGCGGCTGTGGTGGTCATGCTGCGCGGCCGCGCACAACGCCCGCTCCAACCGATGCCCGGGCAGCAGACATGATGCGGCCCTGGCAGGCGCGCACTCTGCGCGGACAGATCCTGCGATTCGGCATCGTCGGCCTGGTCGCCACCACCATCCATGCCACGGTCTATAGCATCCTTTGTGCCCGCTACAGCATGGATGCCCTGCTGGCGACCGCTTGTGCCTTCAGCTGCGCGTTCGGAATCTCGTTTTTTGGGCACCGCTACTGGACTTTTGCGCACAACGGCAGCGGCTTTTCCGCCAGCCTGCTGAGGTTCCTCTGCACTTCCCTGCTGGGTCTATGCAGCAATGCCTATATCGCCTGGCAACTGGTCGACCGCATGCATCTTCCGGCCAGCACGGCACTGATCGGCGTCGTGTTCCTGACACCGCTGCTGGTGTTCGTGCTGGCCCGGTTCTGGGTTTTTGCCTTGCCGAAACGCGCACCCGCAGGTAACGGTTAGCTTCGCCGGTTTGCGCTGAAACCCTTGTCATCAAAGGATTTCACGCGGATTTACGATTGATAAGACACAGGTTTCCCGCCGGAATCCTGCCTTGCTTGACAAGCAAAATTCTTAAGAATTAAATCATCAAGCGCTGGCATTCAGGCGATGCTTCAGGCTTTGTACATCGGGATGTAAGTTCACTCTTGGGGAGGGTATCTTATGTGTCGTCAATGGCTGAAAAAAACTTTAATCGTCGCCGTTGCAAGCTCTTGTCTACTACTGCAGGGTTGCTGGATCAACGAAACCTCCGCAAGCGGTTCCAGTTCCAGCAGCGGCGGCAGTTCCTCCAGCGGCAGTTCATCGGGCGGTTCATCCTCGAGCAGCTCTTCTAGCTCGTCCAGTTCCGGCGGCAGTTCCAGCTCCAGCAGTTCATCCAGCAGCTCGAGTTCCGGCGGCGGCGCCAGCAGCAGTTCGTCCTCCGGTGGATCGTCGAGCTCTTCCAGTTCGTCCGGTGGCAGCTCCAGCAGTTCAAGCTCCAGCAGCGGCGGCTCGTCCAGCAGCTCATCCTCTGGCGGCTCATCGAGTTCATCCAGTTCCGGCGGCAGCTCCAGTTCCTCCAGCGGCGGCTCCTCCAGCGGCGGCACTACGACCAGCTTCATCCCACTGGTCACCGGCACCGGCGATCTGAAAGTGCTGGACCCAACGTCGGCGATCAGCGCAAGCAACCCACGACTGGCGGATAGCGGCCTGCCGAGCCAGAACCCTTGCAACAACGGCGCCTGCGGCAACGGTGATAACTCGCATCAGAGCGCAAGCTTCTTCGCGGCCACGGTCAGCCCCGCGACGGGCGCAGCCACCAATATCCACCCGGCGCTGCTGGCCTATGTCAAGGGAGGCAAGATTTTCACCCTCAACCTGACCAGCAACAGCAGCACGCCGACACAAGTGTCCAGCGTCAGCACGGCCTGCGGTTTCAGCAAAGATGATCTGTCCGACAAAGCCAACCCCGGCAACAGCTGGCTGGAAGTCGGGCTGTCGGGTTCCGATGCAACCTGCTTCACCGATGACGACACGCGGGTGCTGGTCCATCTTTCGCAAAGCGCCGCCAGCGCGCCTGTCACGATTGCCGGCCTTCAAGGTGCGGTCACCGCATACAGCAGCGATGGCAGCATCGCCAGTTTTCTCGATGGCGTCGCCAGTGGAAACAATCTGCTGCTTGAACATCGAGACAGCAGTTTTGCAAACCCCAGCACCCTGCTCACGGCAGCTCCGGATAATGTCCAGGTCGATCATGTCGGCACCCATCTGATTTACGTCCAGGCAGTCCCGAGCGGCATGGCGACCGCAAGCCTTTTCAGGTACGACGTCAGCGGCGGCACGCTGTCGCCGGCGCTGTACACGTTCGTCAACAACCCGCAGGGCAGTAATGCGACGGATAGCGCCGATGCCACCAATTTCTATTTCTATGACGGTGGCAGCGTGCTCGCGATTCCACGATCCGCGACCACATCCGGCCACACCACCGTGCTCACCACACTGGCGAGCGGCCTGAGCGTGAGTGATCTGGAGGCTGTGGGCGACCGAATCGTCATCACCGCGGTCCCCAGCAGCGGCAACAGTGACAGCGGATCGGGCGTCTATTCCGTCTCCACCAGTGCCAATGGCGACACGGCCACACCACTGCTGGCGGCGACGGGCGCTCCATCGACAGGAAATTTCAGCTTCGCAACGCTGATCGCCGCAGATCCTTCGGGCCTGGTCTACATCAACGGACAGACTTTCAGTACTACAGCCGCGCCCGTTTCCACTGCACTGCGCGTCAACGCCGATGGCAGCAGCCCCAGCAGCACGAGCAACGCACAGTGGGCCGGCGCGGTGGACGGTACCAGCATCGCCAACGTCAACAACGGCGATCTCGACAAGGCGATCAACCCGGTGGCGGTGCTGCTGGATACGCTGAGCAATATCGTCGTCAGTGATGGCCCCACCACCGCAACGCATACACTCAGCTCGGTGACCTCGTCCACGGACGCGGCCCTGCAGTCCCTCGGCAGCATCGACAACGGGGAATTCGTCTTCGGCGGCGGCCTGACGCCCTACGCAGCGATTCTTGCCCAGACCAGCAACGGCCAGTTCGCCTATATCGCCGACGTCAACACCGCCAGTTCGCTGGTACAGGTCGACACCCACAGTCCGGATACCTACGTCGGCAATTGACCTCCCGCCCGTCAGTTCAAGAGCCCGCCGCAAGGCGGGCTTTTTCATGCGCAATGTTCCGCGCGGCATGACTGCGCAGCGTGCATGCGATAATGCGACCCGCCCCCGAGTGCGGGGGCAGGACCCGCTCTCCAGCGGGCATTGTCGTTTGTTGTTTTAATTTATTAAATATTTATATTTTTATATTATATTTAATAACAATTTTATTTGTAATTTGCACGAGAGCGGGTCGTGTCCATTTCACCCAAAAGCATTCTTTCGACGCCGGTCCTGCCGATACTCGCGGGCCAATGCCTGCGCCTGCAGCGGCCGCCGGGCGCTGCCACCGCGCAATGGGCCGCAGAGGTCGCGCAGACGCATCGCGGACTGGTGACGGTGATCGCCGACAACGAACAGCACGCCTACCGCTTGCAGGAAGAGCTGCGTTATTTCCTGTCGGGGCAATTGCCGCTGCTGCATTTCCCGCATTCCGAAACCCTGCCCTACGATCCGTTTTCGCCGCATCAGGAAATCCTCTCCGAGCGGCTGGCCGCGCTGTATCGCCTGCCCGGCCTCGAACGCGGTGTGCTGTTGGTCACCGCCGACGCGCTGATGCAGGCGCTGCCGCCGCGGCACTGGCTGGATGGCCACGCGTTCATGCTCAAGGTCGGCGATACGCTCAATCCGCAAAGCTTTCGCGCGCGCCTGATCGCCGCCGGCTACAGCAGCGTCAGCGAGGTGCAGACGCAGGGCGAATTCGCGGTGCGCGGCGCGCTGATCGATCTATTCCCGATGGGCTCGCGCACGGCCTACCGCATCGACCTGTTCGATGACGAGATCGAGACGCTGCGCAGTTTCGATCCCGAGACCCAGCGCTCGGCCGACAAGGTTGCGGAGATCCGCCTGCTGCCGGCGCGCGAGTTTCCCACCGACAAGGAAGGCATCGAGACGTTCCGGCGGCGTTACCGCGAATATTTCAGCGGCGACCTCAGTCGCAGCCGCATCTACACCGACGTCAGCCGGCAGTTGATTCCGGGCGGCATCGAGTCCTGGCTGCCGCTGTTCTTCAACGAGAACGAGACGTCGGGTCTGCTCGACTACCTGCCGGACGGCAGCCTGATTCTCGAACTGGACGATCTGGACGCTGCGCTGCACGACGACTGGCGCCAGCTCGAAGAGCGCTACGAGCGCTATCACGGCGACATCGAACGTCCGCTGATGAAGCCCGCCGATCTGTTCACGGCCCCCGGCGTGGCGCTGAAGCAACTGGACAAATTCCCGCGCGTCCAATTTGTTCTCCCTCTCCCGCAAGGGGAGAGGGAAACAGATTTGGGCATCACCGCCCTGCCCGCCACCGCCGCCGATATCAAAGCCTGGCTTGCACAGACGCAGGACCGCGTGATGTTCGTCGCCGAATCGGCCGGTCGGCGCGAAGCCTTGCTCGACTGGCTCAAACCGCTGGGCATCCTGCCGCGCGCACACGCGCGCTGGTCGGACTTTATCGCCGATAACAGCCGCTACGGCATCAGCCTCGGCTCCCTGCAGGATGGCTTCCGCCGCGACGACCTGGCGCTGGCGGTGGTTTCCGAAGCGCAGATTTTCGGTCAGCGTGCGCCGGCGCTGTCGCGCAAGCGCGGCAAAGTGCGCGACCCGGAAACCATCCTGCGCGACCTGTCCAGTCTCTCCATCGGCTCGCCGGTGGTGCATGTACAGCATGGCGTCGGCCGCTATCTCGGTTTGCAGAAACTCGATGCCGGCGGCGTCGAGGCCGAATACCTGCTGCTGGAATATGCGAGCCGCGACACGGTGTCTGCGCGTAGCGAAGCGGGTGCGGGAGCGGCTCGATCTGCTGGCTCTCGCATTTCAGGATCGGGTGCAGCTGCATCGCCAGCAGGCAAGGACAAGCTCTATGTGCCGGTCGGGTCGCTGTCGCTGATTCATCGCTACACCGGCGCCGAAGATGCACAGGCGCCGCTGCATACGCTCGGCTCCGACCGCTGGAGCAAGGCGCAGGCCAAGGCCCGCGAAAAAGCCCATGACGTCGCCGCCGAACTGTTGCAGGCGCAGGCCCGGCGACTCGCCAGGCCGGGTCTGCCGCTGGCACTGGACTGGGCCGATTACCAGTCCTTCTGCGAAGGTTTCGCGTTCACGCCGACTCCCGACCAGCAGACCACGATCGACGCCGTACTGGCCGATCTTCAGGCTGAGAAATCGATGGATCGCGTAGTCTGCGGCGATGTCGGTTTCGGCAAGACCGAGGTGGCGATGCGCGCCTGCTACGCCGCCGCGCGCGCCGGCCGTCAGGTCTGCATGATCGCGCCCACCACCCTGCTGGTGCAGCAGCACGAAAAGAATTTTCAGGATCGCTTTGCCGGGCTGCCGATCCGTATCGCAGCACTGTCGCGCCTGCGCTCGACCAAGGAACAGGGCGCGGTTCTCAAGGAACTGGCCGATGGCCGCCTCGACATCGTCATCGGCACGCATCGCCTGCTGCAGGACGATGTCCGCTTCAAGAATCTGGGGCTGGTGGTGGTGGACGAAGAGCACCGCTTCGGCGTGCGCCACAAGGAGCGCCTCAAGAACCTGCGCGCCGAGGTCGATCTGCTGACGCTGACCGCGACGCCGATCCCGCGCACGCTCAACCTGTCGCTGGCCGGCCTGCGCGACCTCTCGATCATCGCCACGCCGCCGGCTTCGCGTCTGGCGATCAAGACCAGCGTCTGCGAATGGAGCAACGCGCTGGTGCAGGAAGCCTGCCTGCGCGAACTGCGGCGCGGCGGCCAGATTTATTTCCTGCACAACGAAGTCGCCGACATCGAAGTGTTTGCGCGCAAGATTCAGGAACTGGTGCCGGAAGGCACGGTGCGTCACGCCCACGGCCAGATGCGCGAGCGCGAGCTGGAGCAGGTGATGCTCGATTTCTACCACGCACGCTTCAACATCCTGGTGTGCACGACGATCATCGAATCCGGCATCGACGTGCCGA
>JBOICJ010000218.1:0-3279 GCA_050740035.1 Stenotrophobium sp.
GAATTGTAGGGCGGGTTAACGGCTTCGTCGCGTAACCCGCCGCAATGTCCGATCGGTGGGTTACGCCGCTGATGCGGCTAACCCGCCCTACGGCGCGCAGGTTCCAGATTCGGCAGCAGTCCGGCGAGCAGGCCGATCGCCGGCAGGAACGCGCAGATCTGGTAGACGAAGCGGATGCTGGTGTGATCGGCCAGTTCGCCCAGCACCGCGGCGCCGACGCCACCCATGCCGAAGGCAAAACCGAAAAACAGACCTGCGACCGTGCCGGTCTTGCCCGGCATCAGCTCCTGCGCATACACGATGATGGCGGGAAACGCGGACGCGAGGATGATGCCGATCGGCACCGTCAGCACGGCGGTCCAGAACAGGTTGGCGTAGGGCAGCAGCAGCGTGAACGGCAGCACGCCGAGGATCGATGCCCAGATCACGTATTTGCGACCGAGGCGGTCGCCCAGCGGGCCGCCGGCGATGGTGCCGACCGCGACTGCGCCGAGGAACACGAACAGCAGCAACTGCGAGTTCTGCACCGAGACCTGGAACTGGTGGATCAGGTAGAAGGTGTAGTAGCTGGTCAGGCTCGCCAGATAAAAAAACTTGGAGAAGATCAGCGCCATCAGCACTGCGATGGCGCTGGCGACTTTACCTGGCGGCAGCGCTGCCTGCGCCTGTGCGCGATGCGTGTGCGCCTGCATCCGCGCCATGCCGTGATCCTTGTACCAGTGACCGACGTTCCACAGCAGGTAGATGCCCAGCAGCGCCGCTGCCGAAAACCATGCGACGCTGCCCTGGCCATGCGGCAGTACGATGAACGCCGCCAGCAGCGGGCCGATGGAGGAACCGAGGTTGCCGCCGACCTGGAACACCGACTGCGCCAGCCCGTGCTGACCACCGGACGCCATGCGCGCGACGCGCGAGGATTCTGGATGAAACACCGACGAACCGGTGCCGACCAGCGCTGCCGCCAGCAGCAGCCAGGTAAAACTCGCCGCCTGCGACAGCAGGATCAGGCCAATAAGCGTGAAGCCCATGCCCATCGCCAGCGAGTAGGGCTTGGGCTTGCGATCGGTGTAGTGGCCGATCACCGGCTGCAGCAGCGAGGCGGTGAGCTGGTAGGTGAAGGTGAGCATGCCGATCTGGCCGAAGTCGAGCCCGTAGGATGTTTTCAGCATCGGGTAGATCGCCGGCAGCAGCTACTGCATCATGTCGTTGAGCAGGTGACAGAAGCTGATCGCGGCGAGGACGGTGAAGGCGGTTTTTTCAGCCAAGGCAGGCCGGTCGGCGGTGACGGCGGTATCGCTCACGAAAACACTCCAGTACCGGGCCTTGGTGTCGGTGCGTAAACGGGTGACGGCGCGGCGCGACAGCTTAACCGTTTCCCGATGGAGTTTCCTGATTTTGCAGCGACGGAGTGCGGTGCTTATCGTCGCTCGATGACGAAGAGGCAAGCGAGCGGCGACGAGTTCGGGACTGCGCGGAAAAAGCGCTCGCTGCCACGCAATAAGTTTTCGTTGTAGTGATGAACGGTAGCCGTTGACCGCCGGGTGGAGCGGCGGCGGCGCGCACTCGCCGCTCTTCGGAACAACCGCGCCGCCGGGCCGCATGCGCGGCTTGCGCATCCTGAATCGCCCTACAGTTCTCCTCACGCAACAGACCGTGATGCGCGTTGCATCCGGTTGACCCCTTCGAGCGCAGGAGAAACTCATGTTACGCAAATTCGGTTTTATCGCCATATCGCTGTCTGGTCTGCTGCTCGCCGGGTGCGGCGGCGGTGCCGGTGATGTTGCCGGAGGGACTGGCGGCGGCTCATCGTCCGTCGGCTCGCGTGCCGCCGTTGCCGGTCCGCTGACGCCGGTGCAGAACACCTTGTCCACTTCCGTGCTGCAGCCGCTGGCACAGGCTACCGCCGGCACGCCGCTGTCCGGTGTCGTCAGTTGCGCCGACTTCGCCGTCAACGGCGATACACTCAATATCGTCAACGCGCTTGCCAACGGCATTCAGGGTGTCGCGCAGAATCCGCAGGCCATCGCCAATGTCGCGCCGCTGGTGCAAGGCCAGGTGCAACAGCTGGTCACTGACCTGCAGCAACTCCTTAGCTCCCTGGCTGGCGGCGCTGCCTGCAACAGCAGCGGCTCCACAACGGCGCTGTCCGCCGATCCTCTGGCCGGCACACCGCTGGCGCCGTTGAGCGCCGCACTGTTGCCGGTGCTGGCGCAGGTCACCGCCGCGAACCAGTCCGGCACGCCGTCGTTGAGTCAGCTCGCGGCCCAGCTCTCGCAGATCAGCACCGCGTTCAACACGGCTTATGCCCAACTCCCGTCCAGTGCCACTAGCGCGCCGGTACTGGGTGGCGTGCTGCTGACCCTGAAAGGAACAGTGACCAGCCTGGTGGCTTTGCTGCAAACCGCTGCCAACGGTGATCCCACGACCACTACCGCAGCGCTTCAGAGTCTGGTGACCGCCACGCTGCAGAACCTGCTGCTGAATGTGTTGCCGGTGAATGCCATCCAGACGCCTACGAGCAGCACGGCGATTTCCAACCCGATCACGGCGGCGATTGCCCAACTGACCTCGGTACTCGGCACTGGGCTGGGTTCATCCGCCTCCACCTCATCGCTGCAGGCCAGCCTGACCAGTGCGCTGGCACCGGTGCTGACCACGCTGAGCCAAAGCTCGGGAGCGGGCGGCGCCACCTTCCTGACCAGCCTGCTGTCGCAACTGACTGGTGCGTTGTCCGGGGTTTCTTCCGGCGGCACCGGCGCCAGCGCGGTTACCGGCCTGCTCACGACCGTCGTTTCGACGCTGACCGGTACGCTGTCGTCGATCCTCGGCGGTGCCGGCACCGGCACATCCGGGTCGTGCCTGTTCGCCAATACGCCGTTGTCCGTACTCTGCACGGCGCTGGGCGGCGTGTGATGCAGTCGTCGCTGTAAGTCAGACGATCAGGGCGCCGCGAGGCGCCCTGATTGTTTGTGGCGGGTGAAGCGGGGGTTCAGCGGACGAGGCCGTACTGTTTGCCGAGATCGTAGAGCCCCTGCCAGTCGGCGAAATGATCCAGCCGCGATTGCAGCACCGCCGGACTCATCGGGGTTTCCAGCGATTTTCCGGTGATGCCGGGCAGGGCGGGAATCGGCACCGGGACCGGCAGGTTGCCGGGATCGGCAAGTTGGTTGACGCAGATTTCGCCGAACGGTCCGGTCGGCACGTTGAACACCGGCGCGGAGAGATTCGGCGGGCTCTGGAAATCCAGCGCGATGGCGAGATTGTTGACCTTGCCGGAAC
>JBOICJ010000219.1:0-5632 GCA_050740035.1 Stenotrophobium sp.
CTCCACCGCCTGGCTGATCACCGGCTCCGGGAACACCATGCGCTCCAGCACCACCGGTGCGTTCTGCGCCGCCAGCGTGGTGCCGGTGTAAACATCCTTCAAACCGATGCAGGCGGCGATGTCGCCGGCGCGCACCTCGTCGATCTCGACGCGGTTGTTGGCGTGCATCTGCACCAGACGGCCGATGCGCTCGGTCTTGCCGCTGCGCGAGTTGTAGACGCCATCGCCTTTCTTGAGCACGCCGGAATAGACGCGGATGAACGTCAGCGTGCCGACGAACGGATCGGTCATGATCTTGAAGCCCAGCGCCGAGAACGGTTCTTCGTCCGCAGCGTGACGCTCAATGATCGTTTCGTAATCATCGGTATCGTGCGCCTCGATCGGCGGCACGTCGGTCGGCGCCGGCAGATACTCGATCACTGCGTCGAGCATCGCCTGCACGCCTTTGTTCTTGAACGCGGAGCCGCACAGCATCGGGAAGATTTCCAGCGCCAGCGTGCGCTTGCGGATACCTTGCTTGATTTCTTCCTCGGTCAGCGCATGGCCTTCCAGGTACTTGTTCATCAGCTCGTCGCTGGACTCGGCGGCGGCCTCAACCATGTTCTCGTGCCACTTCTTGGCGGTATCCGCCAAATCGGCCGGGATCTCTCCGTAGGTGAAGGTGACGCCCTTGTCCTCTTCGCTCCAGAGGATGGCCTTCATCTTGACCAGATCGACGACGCCCTTGAAACCGTCTTCGGCACCGATCGGAATCTGGATCGGAACCGGGTTCGCGCGCAGACGGGTTTTCATCTGCTCGACGACCTTGAAGAAATTGGCGCCGGCGCGGTCCATCTTGTTGACGAAGGCAATGCGCGGCACCTTGTACTTGGTCGCCTGGCGCCACACCGTCTCCGACTGCGGCTGCACGCCACCGACCGCGCAATACAGCATGCAGGCGCCGTCGAGCACGCGCATCGAACGCTCGACTTCGATGGTGAAGTCGACGTGTCCCGGGGTGTCGATGATATTGATGCGGTGCTGATCGAACTGCCCACCCATGCCCTTCCAGAAGCAAGTGGTGGCCGCCGAGGTGATGGTGATGCCGCGCTCCTGTTCCTGCTCCATCCAGTCCATCGTCGCAGCGCCGTCGTGCACTTCGCCGATCTTGTGGTTGACGCCGGTGTAGAACAACACGCGCTCGGTGGTGGTGGTCTTGCCCGCATCGATGTGGGCAGAGATACCAATGTTGCGATACAGGTTAATGGGCGTGTTGCGGGCCACGGATCAATCCTCGAAATTCGTTTGCAAAGACTTTTGGACGCTTACCAGCGGAAGTGGGAGAAAGCCTTGTTGGCTTCCGCCATCTTGTGCGTGTCTTCGCGCTTCTTGACGGCGGCGCCGCGGTGATCGGCGGCGTCGATCAGTTCGCCGGCCAGGCGGTCGGCCATGCTCTTCTCGCCACGCGCACGCGCGGCATCGATCACCCAGCGCATCGCCAGCGTGGCGCGGCGCACGGCGCGCACTTCAACCGGCACATGATAGGTGGCGCCACCGACACGGCGCGACTTGACCTCGACCGTCGGCGCGACGTTGTCGAACGCCGACTGCAGAACCACGGCGGGTTCTTCGGTCTTCTTCTTGGTCGCGATCTGGCCGAGTGCGCCGTACACGATCTTTTCGGCGATGGCTTTCTTGCCATCTTCCATGATCATGTTCATGAACTTGGTGACGACCAGCGATTTGTATTTCGGGTCGGGGAGGATGACGCGCTTTTCGGGCTTACGACGACGGGACATGGCTGGACTCTAAAAGTGGTGTGGCTTGCCAGTGATTACTTTTTCTTGCCGGCGGCAGCGGCGGCGCCGGCCTTCGGACGCTTGGCGCCGTACTTGGAACGACCCTGACGGCGTTTCTCGACGCCGGAGGTGTCCAGGGTGCCGCGAACGGTGTGATAGCGAACGCCGGGAAGATCTTTTACGCGGCCGCCGCGCAGCAGGACCACCGAATGCTCCTGCAGGTTGTGGCCTTCGCCGCCAATGTACGAGATGACCTCGAAACCATTGGTGAGACGCACCTTGCAGACTTTGCGAAGCGCCGAGTTCGGCTTCTTCGGAGTCGTGGTGTACACGCGCGTGTAGACGCCGCGCTTTTGCGGGGAGCCGCCAAGTGCGGGCACCTTGCTCTTGGTAACTGCGCGGGTGCGGCCTTTGCGCACTAACTGATTGGTCGTTGGCACGTCGAAACTGTCCCGGATTGACAAAGAAAAGACAGGCCACGAAGAGGCGGCCCGTCGGGAAAGGGCGCGAATCATAAATAGACCCCCCGCAGGTGTCAATAAGAAAGTTCCAGAAAAAGCCCGGAAATCAGCTCCCTCTTGGCTTGGCGCGGCGAGTCGCCACCGCCGCCAGCGGATCATCCGGCCAGGGATGGCGCGGATAACGCCCTTTCATGTCCTTTTTCACGTCGGCATAGCCGCGCGCCCAGAAGCCGGCGAGGTCCTGCGTCACCGCCACCGGGCGCTGGCCCGGCGAGAGCATGTGGATCAGCACCGGCTGGCGGCCCTCGTTCACCGCCGGCGTGTCGGCAAGACCGAACAGTTCCTGCAACTTCACCGCCAGCACCGGCGGCGCGCCATCCATCGAATACGTCAGGGCAATGCGCGAGCCGCTGGGCACCGGCAGGTGCGTCGGCGCCAGCTGCGCCAGTTTCTGCTGCTGGCCGTAGTCGAGACGGCTGTTGAGCAGGCTCGCCAGATCGAGCCGCGCCAGATGATCGCGCCGCGAGACTCCGTCGAGGAACGGCCCCAGCCAGTCTTCCAGACCGGCCAGCAAGGCGTCGTCGGCGACTTCCGGCCAATGCTGATCCGGCCGCCACGCCCGCAGGCTCGACACCCGTGCCTGCCACTGCCGCGCGGCATCGGTCCACGGCAGCGCCTGCAGGCCGAGGCTGCGGAGGCCGGCGATCATCGCCGTGCGCACCGCCTCGGGCTGGGGTTCGCGCAGCGGCCGCTGCTCGATGACGATCGCGTCCAGTGTTTTCTGCTGCTCAGCGAGCACCGCTTCACGCTGGGGATCCCAGCCGACCTTGGCGGTTTCGCACAGACGCTGCGCGTGATCGCGCAGCAGCACGGCTTCGCCGAGGCTGGCGGCCTGACGGATTTTTCGCGCGGCGCTGCGACCGCCCGCATCGACGCTCCAATGCGCAATCGCCAGCCACTCCGACTGCGCCAAGGCATCGCTCGCAGGCAGCCGCGCCTCGCCGCCATCCGCACAGAGATAAACCCCCGGCTGACCCTGACGGCGCCGCGCGATGCGCTCGGGATATGCCCAGGAAATCACGCGGCCGATTTCGGGAGACGGCAGCCGCGAGACGGCAGGCGATTCTTCGCCGAGCACCCGCAACATCTGGCTCGCGGCATCGCGCACGCGGCGGGTGAGAGCCGGTTCGGCGCGTCCGGCAAAAACGGCCTCGAGTCCGCTTTCAAGATCGGCGCCGCCGGCTCCGCCCTCGCGTTCTTCAAGCAGCGCCGCGGTCCAGGCGGCAAGCGGCGCCAGTCCATTCTTCTTCGCCAGCAGCAGCATGTGCGCACGCCGGGGCGTCGCCGGCAGGCGCACCAGTTCGCGGCCATGCGCGGTGATGCGGCCGGTCTCGGTCAGCGCGCCCAGCGCCCGCAGCAATTCGCGGGCGTAGCGCCAGCTCACCGCCGCCGGCGCATCGAGCAGCGCCAGCGTCGCCGGATCGTCGACGCCCCAGGCCGCCAGTTCCAGCGCGAAACGGGACAGATCGGCGGCGAGGATTTCCGGCGTGTCGTGCGCGGCGAGACTGCCGTTGATGTCCTGGCTCCAGAGGCGGTAACAGACGCCGGGACCGAGACGGCCGGCGCGGCCGGCGCGCTGCTCGGCGCTAGCGCGCGAGATGCGCTGCGTGTCGAGCCGGTTGGAACCGCTGCCGAAATCGAACCGCGCCACCCGCACGTAACCGCCGTCCACCACCGTGTTCACGCCCTCCACCGTCAGGCTGGTCTGCGCGATATTGGTCGCGAGAATCACCTTGCGCACGCCGTCGTGCGTGGGCCTGAGCGCGGCGTCCTGCTCGGCGCTGGACAGCTCTCCGTAGAGCGGCAGCACGCGCACCCTGCCGGTCAGGCGCTGCTCCAGCCGTTGCTGCGCATGGCGAATCTCGCGACCGCCCGGCAGGAACGCGAGGATGTCGCCCTCGGTTTCGCCCAGCGCGGCGAGCACGGCGTTGGCGACACTGACATCGTTGAATTCGTCCGCGCGCACCGGCTTGTAGCGGATGTCCACCGGGAAAAGTTTTCCGCCGCTCTCGACCACCGGCGCAGCGCCCAGCAGGCGCGCCACCCGCTGCGTGTCGAGAGTCGCCGACATCACCAGCAGGCGCAGCGCCGGATTGAGATTGGCGCGCGCATCCAGCGTCAGCGCCAGACCGAGATCGGCGTCGAGACTGCGCTCGTGAAACTCGTCGAAGATCACCAGGCCGACGCCGGGCAGTTCCGGGTCGGCCTGCAGGCGCCGCGTCAGCAAGCCTTCGGTGATGACCTCGATGCGGGTCTGCGCAGAGCGCTTCTTCTCGTGGCGGACCTGGTAGCCGACGGTCTGCCCCACCGGCTCGCCGAGCAACCAGGCCATGCGCGCGGCGGCGGCGCGTGCGGCCACCCGGCGCGGCTCCAGCATCAGGATACTGTTGCCGCGCAGCCAGGCTTCATCGAGCAGCGCCAGCGGCACCACCGTGGTCTTGCCCGAGCCCGGCGGCGCCGCCAGCACCGCGCGGCCGTCCTGCGCCAGCGCGCGCTTGAGCGCGGGCAGTGCGTCGAGAACGGGCAGCTGCGGTAATTCAGGCATTTCCGGGGTCACCCGCTGTCTATGGTTTGGTGAAAAATTTGTTATAATTTATATATATTAAATATAATATTTATATAATTTATAACACACTTTTGACGCTTCGTGGCAACAGCGGGTGGCGCGCTTCGGATCGCGATCAAGCCAGTGGCTCGAACAGCGCCTGCAAATCCTGCGCGTCGAACGCCGCTCCGGTTCTGCCGGCGCCATGGTCGAGGATACCGGCGGCCAGTTCGGCCTTGCGCTGCTGCATCGCCATGATTTTTTCCTCGACGCTTCCCTCGACGATCAGCTTGTAAACGAACACCGGCTTGTCCTGACCGATGCGGTGGGCGCGGTCGGTCGCCTGGTCCTCGACCGCCGGGTTCCACCACGGGTCATAATGGATGACGGTGTCGGCGGCGGTCAGGTTGAGCCCGGTGCCGCCCGCCTTCAGGCTGAGCAGGAACACCGGCACCTCGCCCGCCTGGAAGCGCCGGATCGGCGTCTGCCGATCGACGGTGTCGCCGGTCAGCAGCGCGAACGGGATATCCGCCGCATCCAGCCGCGGGATGATCAGCGCCAGCATCGAGGTAAACTGCGAGAACACCAGCACGCGGCGGCCCTCGTCCAGCAAGGTCGCCAGCAGCTCCATCAGTCGCTCAAGCTTGGCCGATCCCGCCTGCGCCCGCTTGACCGCCGCCAGCTTCAGCAGCCGCGGATCGCAGCAGGCCTGGCGCAGCTTCAGCAGCGCATCGAGGATGATGATCCCCGACCGCGCCAGCCCGCGTTCGGCGATGGCCTGGCGGACC
>JBOICJ010000220.1:0-4588 GCA_050740035.1 Stenotrophobium sp.
GCCATTGCCTGAGCTAGTGCCGTCGAGTATTCCGTTGGTCAGCGCCTGCACGGTGATGCTGTTGGTGGCGACGATATTGACATCGCCGCCGTAGCCGTTGGTGTTCTGCAACTGGCTTTCCAGTGTCGATTGGCTGAAATCGGCGTTATTGGGACCAATGGTAATGTCGGCCGGGTCGATCAGCAGATGGCCGCCGTGGCCGAGGCTGACGACATCGCGCAGGCTGACGTTGTGACCGGAGAGTTCGGCGAAGCCGCCTTTGCCGGCGTTACTGACGTTGGCGACACTGGTATTGGCGCCTTGCGCCAGCGTCAGGCGCTGGCCGGCGACCGCGTGCAGGGTACCGCCATTGGCGCCGCTGGCGTCGATGGTTGAAGCAGCTGCGAGCAGGATGTCGCCATCGCCGCGCACGCTGACATGGCCGCCGTCCTGACCGTTGCCGCTGGCATCGAGCCTGCCGCTATTGTTGATGCCGCCGCCCTGAGCGGTGAGATAGATGTCGCCACCGCGTTCCTCGATGCCGCTGGCGTTGACGATGCCGCTGTTGTTGACGGCGGTGCTCGCGAGCGACTGCGCCACGCTGGCGGTCATGATGACGGTGCCGCCCTGCGCGGCGAGCATGCCGAGATTGGCGGCGCCGGCGCGGCTGCTGAGTGCGGCCTGGTCAACGCTGAGATTGATCAGCCCGTCGCCGTTCATGTCCAGCGTTACCGCCGAGCCGGAGGCGAGTGCCACGGTGCCGAGCTGCGCCTGCACGATGCCGCTGTTATTGACGTAGTCGCCGGCCAGTACCACGAAGCCACCCTGGCCCGCGTTGATCGTGCCGTCATTGGTGACCGCCGCCGTGCTGTTGCCGGCAAAGGCGTAATGACCTGCCATGAAATCCCGGTCGCTGATGTTCAGGGTGCTGGCGACGAGGCTGCCGACATTGAGCTGCGTGGTGCGGCCAAACATCACGCCGCTGGGGTTGACCAGAAACACGCGGCCGATGGCGTTGATGTTGCCGAGGATGTCCGAGGGCGAACCGCCGATGACGCGATTGAGGATCGCCGCCGAAGCATTGGGCTGATTGAACTGCACCGATTCATTCTGGCCGACGTTGAACTGCTGCCAGTTGATGACCGCGTTCTGGCTGGTCTGGCTGATGACGGTTATGTTGGCTTGCGGTGTGCTGATGGCCGCCTGCCCGGCGACGATGCTGGCGCCACTGGGAGCGGCGAGGACCAGACTCGGCAGCAACAGGGTAAACAGGCCGCCGAGGCGGGCGGCGCGGATGGCGGCGGGCAGGGGTAGAAGCTTGTTTGAGTGCATGACAGTGTCCTCAGAAAGCAACTGCAAGCGAACCATACAGACGGCCATGATCGCGGCCATCGCCGGATTTGAAATTGTCCAGCGGGTAGGCCCAGTCGAGTTTTGCGTCGAGCCGGTCGTAGTGCCCGTCGAATCCGACGCCGGCGCTGGTCAGCGAGAAATCGGCCGGACTGTTGATGGTGTAGACGCGGCCGGCATCGTAGAAGGTGCGGGCGTTGAAGCTGGCCGCACCGATATGGAACGGTCGTTGCAGCGTCAGCGAGCCAAGGAATCCGCGATCGCCGCGCACTTCCGACGGCTGAAAGCCGCGCACGCTCTGCGGGCCGCCGAGCGAATACTGCTCGGCATCGACCAACGGGTCGGGCGAATACGCGCCGTTGAGCCGCAGCAGCACGCTGAAGCCGCTGTCGAAAATCGGTTGCAGATGCTGGATATCCATGTCGATCTTCAACCTCTGGTCGCTGATATCCGTCAGCGAATTTCGTTTGCTGAAATTGCTGGCGATATTCGCGATCACCTGGGTGACAGCGCGGTTCTCATAGACGTGATTGTAGGTGGCGCCTGCCTCAAAAAGTGTGATGGAGGTTTTAGTTAGCGGTGCGCCCAGAAAGTCGGCGTCGCCGCTGGTTCTGGAGACACCGTAGTTGACCCGCAGGGTGTCGCTGATGCTGCGGATCAAAGGCTGCGTAATCATGGCCTTGGCGCTGTCGTTCTTGCCGTCGACGCCCTTGAAGGTTCCCGCGACCTTGAAGTCGGCATGGCCGTAGGACAACTCCAGCCGCGTGCCGCTGAAATCAATCGGCAGGCTGTAGGCGCCGTAGTAATACTTCAGCAGGCCATTGTTGGAGGTCAGTGCCAGCAATTGCAACTGGTCGCCGACATCGGTCGGGTTGTTGACGGTGACGGTACCGCCAAAGCGGGTGCGGCCGATGTCGTCGCGACCGTAGGTGTCCAGCAGCAATGCGCCGGTATAGGGCTGCTCCTGGGTTTCGATCACCACATCGCTGGTGCCGTAGGCGTCGCCGGGCTTGACCACGGCCTTGGCTTTCAGCCCTGGCAGGGCATTGAGCGTCCGCATGCTGCTATCGAGCTGATCGCCGCGATAGAGTTGCCCCGCTTTGACGCCGTTGAGATAGGCCATGACATGGCCGCTGTCGTACAGGCGATTGCCGGTCACGCTGATTTGGGCCACACGGCCTTCACTGATCTCGAGCCGGATGGTGCCGTCGCTGATTTTTTGCGCGGGCACCGTGACCGAGGCCAGCGAGTAACCATTGCCGACGTAGTAGTCGGTAATCGCATCCGCCGCCGCGTAGATGTCCATCAATGAGACCGGCCGGTCGAGGTAGCTTTTGACCAGGTTCTCGAGCGTCGCGCTGTCATAGACGGTGTTGCCGGAGAATGCGAATTTGCTGACGACGATTTTGCGGCCCTGATTTGCAATGGGCGGGGCGGGTTGCTCGGTCTTGATGACCGGCGCAGTCGGGACCTGCAACTGCGGAGATTGTTTCAAGGTGTCTTCAATCTGGCCGGGTGTCGGGGCCTGTGCCAGGGCCAGTCCGGCATGAAGAACCGACACGCACACCAATAGACGGTCAAGTCGAATTGCGCGCAGATACATGGTGATTCCCCTGAGTGTCATGGTGGCGATCCCCATCGCTAAGCTACCGGCCCGACTATACAGCGATTGCTTGGATTGCACAGTCCGAAGACGGGGGGATTGACTCTATCCAGCGACCTGTTTGAACGGGTAATATGTCGACTGGCAGTAACTCCGCGGGAGAGACCGGGTAATCAGTCCCGGCGCCGAAGGCGCAAATCCGCCCGGAATCGCTCAGGCAAAAGAAGCGCGGAGGTTGTGCCAACTCTGGAGAGTTGTCGCGTCAGCGGCACACCGATGGGGCAGGGGCCGGATTCGTCCGGCTTTAATCTCTCAGGTTCCCGGACAGAGTTCAGGGCGGTTTTTCGCTGACACTTTCATCAATCGTCGCGCAGGAACCGCATGCTCAAGAAAACCGCTTTGCATCCCGAGCACCAGAAACTCGACGCCCGTCTGGTCGATTTCGCCGGCTGGGAGATGCCGATCCAGTACCAGTCGCAACTCGACGAGCATCATGCGGTACGCCAGTCGGCGGGCATGTTCGACGTAGCCCACATGTCGGCGGTGGACCTGCATGGCGCGGGCACGACCGAATTCCTGCGCAAGCTGCTGGCCAACGATGTCGCGCGGCTGTCTGCCGAAGGGATGCCTGCGGGCAAGGCGCTGTACTCCTGCATGCTGCGCGATGATGGCGGCATCATCGACGACTTGATCGTCTATCGCCTCAGCGCGGACGGGTATCGGCTGGTGGTCAACGCCGGCACCACCGAGACAGACCTGGCGTGGATCCGGCGGCATGCGGCCGCATTCGATGTCGAGGTCAGGCATCGCACGGACCTCGGCATTCTGGCGGTGCAGGGGCCGCAGGCGCGGCAGATCGTTGCGCGGCATCTGCCATCGCCGCTCGCCGCCGATGCAATGAATCTCGCGGTGTTCCAGGCCACGCATCAGGGTGACTGGTTTGTCGGGCGCACCGGTTACACCGGCGAGGATGGATTTGAACTGATCCTGCCGCACGCCGAGTTGGTCGGCCTGTGGCAGAAACTGCTGACCGATGGCGTCAAGCCCTGCGGGCTGGGCGCGCGCGACACCCTGCGTCTCGAAGCCGGCATGAATCTCTACGGTCAGGACATGGACGAATCCAGGCAGCCGCTGGAATCCGGTCTCGGCTGGACGATCGCCTGGGAGCCGCAAACGCGCGATTTCGTCGGGCGCAGCGCGATCGAACCCCTGCGCGGCAAGAGCAGGCAGAAATTCGTCGCGCTGGTGCTCGAAGGACGCGGTGTGTTGCGTGCGCACATGAAGCTGCGCTTCGCCAATGGCGTCGAGGGCGAAACCACCAGCGGCGGGTTTTCGCCGACCATGAAGAACTCCATCGCTTTTGCCCGGGTTGGCGCGGATGCCGCCGGCGCTTGCGAAGTGGAGATTCGCGGACAGTGGCTGTCGGCGCGTCTGGTCAAGCCGCCGTTCGTGCGCAACGGCAAGGTGCTCGTGTAGCCAGGATCGCGGCGCGATCGGCGTCAACGCGGCATGAAAATTTTCAGCGTTTAATTTTTGGAGAACCAACGTGAGCAATGTTCCAGCAGATCTGAAATACGTCAAAAGTCATGAATGGGTGAAGCAGCAGGCCGACGGCACGCTGCTGATCGGCATTACCGATCACGCCCAGCATGCACT
>JBOICJ010000221.1:0-3011 GCA_050740035.1 Stenotrophobium sp.
TGGTGCGCCGCCTGCAGGAATACGAGCGCTTCAAGACTGCGGGCGAGAGTATGGAATCGCTGCCACGCGTCGGCCGCGATCTGTTCATCGCGCAGGCGCGCCCGGAAGTGATTCCGGTCAGTGCAAAACTGGCGCCGCCGTCTCTGCGCGAATTGCTGATGGCGTTCCGCGATGTGATGCAGCGCTCCGATCTGTTCACTCGCCATCAGATCAGCCGCGAGCCGCTGTCGGTGCGTGAGCGCATGTCGCACGTGCTGGCGCGCCTGCACGAGGGTGCGCGCAGTTTTCAGGAACTGGTTGATCCGGAGGAGGGACGCGCCGGCGTCGTGGTGTGCTTCCTCGCCATATTGGAACTGGCGAAGTCCGAACTGATCTGTATCGTGCAGGATCTGCCGTTCGAGCCGGTGCTGATCGATGTCGCAAGGCCGCAAGCCGCGGTCGTGGAGAATGAAAATGACTGAAACGATCGAGACCGCCGAATTGATGACCGCGGAAAATCCGGTGGACGAAGGTCGCTACGAGAAGCTGGAGAAAATTCTCGAAGCGCTGTTGCTGGCCTCGGAACTGCCGTTATCGGTGGAGCAGCTGCATCGGCTGCTGGCCTCCGATCTGGGCGTTGGCAAGAGCGACATCCGCCAGGCGCTGTCGAATCTCGGTGCGCACATGCAAGATCGTGCAGCCGAATTGCAGGAAGTCGCCAGCGGTTATCGCATCCAGGTGCGGCAGGATTACGCCGAGTGGGTCAGCCGCCTGTGGCAGGAAAAACCGCCGCGGTTGTCGCGCGCATTGATGGAGACGTTGGCACTGATCTGCTACCGCCAGCCGATTACGCGCGGCGAGATTGAGGAAGTGCGCGGCGTGGCGCTGTCGCCCAATATCATCCGCACATTGCTGGAGCGTGGCTGGATCCGCGAAGTCGGTCAGAAGGAAGTCCCCGGCCGGCCATCGCTGTTCGGCACCACGCATCAACTGCTCGACGATCTGAATCTGAAGTCGCTGGACGATTTGCCCGCGTTGCCGGACATCAAAGACCTCGAAGCGCTCGAAGCGACGCTGAGCAAGCATGAAGGCGAAGCCGCCGATGTCGAATCGCCGGATGCCGTCGCGGCAGACCCGATCGCGGCCGAGGCCGCTGCACCCGAAGCGACCCTGCATTGAGCGAGCGTATCCAGAAAGTGCTGGCCACCGCGGGTGTCGCTTCGCGGCGGCATATCGAGCAGTGGATCGCCGAGGGCCGCATCACCGTCAACGGCAAGCCGGCCACGCCCGGACAGAAAATCGAGGTCGCCGATCGCGTCCGCGTCGATGGCAAGGCGGTGCGTCTGACGCATAAAGACGAGCCGGCGCGCGTGCTGCTGTTCCGCAAGCGGGTCGGCGAGCTGGTGACGCGCGATGATCCCGAAGGCCGCAAGACGGTTTTCCGCAAACTGCCCGAGCTGGCGTCCGGCCGCTGGATCGCGGTGGGTCGTCTCGACATCAACACCTCTGGCCTGCTGCTGCTGACCAACTCCGGCGAACTCGCACGCCGGTTGACGCATCCCAGTTTTGAAATCAGCCGCACGTATGCCGTGCGCGTGCTCGGCGAGATCAATGACGAGGTGATCCAACGCCTGAAAACCGGCGTCAAGCTGGACGACGGCACGGCTAAATTTGAAACGCTGGAGCCGGGTGAGAACGAAGATGGCGAGGGGGCCAACCAGTGGTATCACGTCACCCTGCGCGAAGGGCGCAACCGAGAGGTGCGGCGCCTGTTCGAATCGCAAAGACTCCAGGTCAGCCGCCTGATCCGCACCAGTTATGGCCCGATCGAGCTCGGACGCGGCATCAAGACCGGCAGCTACCGCGAAGCGACGCCGGTGGAAGTCAAATCACTGCTGCAGGCGGTGGGGATGGAAGCTCCCGCAAAACCCGCGCGCAAGCTGGCGACGGCCAAGCCCGTGCATCCGCGACGTCGAGGTCCGCGCTGAATTTTTGAAGTGCGGCAGGGAAGAACATGCTGAGACTGACCGAACTCAAGCTGCCGCTGGATCACGCGCCGGAGGCGATCGCCGCGGCCGTGCTCGAGCGTCTGGCGATTGCCGCGGACGATCTCGTCAGTTGCAGCATCTTCCGGCGCGGCGTCGACGCGCGCAAAGCCCGGAGTATTTTTTTCATCTACACGCTGGACGTCGAGGTGCGCGACGAAGCGCGGGTGCTGGCGCGGCATGGCCGCGATGCGCATGTCGGCCCTGCACCGGACATGCGTTACCAGTTCGTGGCGCAGGCGCGGAGCAAGCCGGCCATGCGTCCGGTCGTCATCGGTCTGGGGCCGGCCGGATTGTTCGCCGGCCTGATCCTGGCGCAGTCCGGGTTCTGCCCGCTGATCCTCGAACGCGGCAAGGCCGTGCGCGAAAGAACCCGGGATACCTTCGGCCTGTGGCGCCAGTCGCGGCTCAACCCGGAATCCAACGTGCAGTTCGGCGAGGGTGGCGCGGGTACTTTTTCGGACGGCAAGCTCTACAGCCAGATCAAGGATCCGCGACACTACGGCAGGAAGGTGCTGGAGGAATTCGTCAAGGCCGGTGCGCCGCCCGAGATTCTCTACGTCAGCAAGCCGCATATCGGTACGTTTCGCCTGGTCGGTGTGGTCGAGCAGATGCGTGCGACCATCGAGGCGCTGGGCGGCGAGATTCGTTTTCAGAGCCGCGTCGACGACATCGAAATCAAGGACGAATGCGTGCAGTCCGTGCGGCTTGCCGGCGGCGAACGCATCGAGACCCGGCATCTGGTGCTGGCCATCGGCCACAGCGCCCGCGACACTTTTGCGATGTTGCAGGCGCGCGGCATCTACATCGAAGCAAAACCATTTTCCATCGGCTTACGCATCGAGCATCCGCAATCCTTGATCGATCGCAGCCGTCATGGCGCGCACGCCGGTCATGCCTTGCTCGGCGCCGCCGATTACAAGCTGGTGCATCACGCCGGCAACGGCCGCTCGGTCTACAGCTTCTGCATGTGTCCGGGAGGCACCG
>JBOICJ010000222.1:0-4461 GCA_050740035.1 Stenotrophobium sp.
CCGCGCGGGCGATATCGGCGAGGGTCGTCGCCCCCAGGTTCTGCAGCGCGGCGCTGGTCACCGCGGTGATGCTCATCGGCACGTCCTGAAGCGGCTGGGCGCGCTTTTCGGCGGTCACGATCACTTCCTGGAGAAGGCCCCCCGAGAGGGGAGCGCCCGAGGTTTGCGTCGTCGGATCGGTCTGCGGTATCGCTTGCTGGGCGGATACGGTGCCGGCGCAGAGCAGGAACACGGTGACCACCAGCGCGCCGCGCAGAAAACCGAAGCCGGCGCCGAGGCTGCGATCGACGCCGCTGAAGATGCTGTTGCGCACCAGCTCGGTGATCAGGTGCGACAGGATCGAACCCAGCACCAGGCCGGAGATGAACAGCACCAGATAGGCGCAGACCAGGCGGACCGCCGGTTCATTGATATGGGGGATCATCATGTCGGCCAGCATGTGCCCGAAGACGCTGGCGAGGCCGAAGGCCAACACCCAGACCAGCAGATTCAGCACTTCGCGCACGAACCCCTGGATCACGCCGATGAGGATCGAAATCACGAAAAACGCGACGATGCACCAATCTATCCAGATCATGTGAGCACTACCGCTGGCGGAAACGCGCGGATTTTATCACGCAACGGCATCGAATCACGCGCCCGCGACGGGTGCCGGCGAGATTTTCACCGCGCTGCTTTCTAGGGATTCAGGATGATGCTGTGCGCAATACCGATCTTGGGCAGCCCCTGCTGCGCGGCTTCTGCCTGCTCATGGCTGTTGTAGGGCCCGGACTTGACCCGATAAGCGACGCCGGCTTGGGTTTCCGCCGGTGAAATGATCGCCGCATAGCCGCCGCCCTTGAGCCGCTCGGCCAGATGCCGCGCGTTATCGATGTCCGAAAACACGCCGGCCTGAATGAACCAGTTGTCTTGCTGCGCACGACTGCGGGTGGCCACTGCTGGCGCAGCAGGCGGCGGATTTGGTTTTACCGTAGCGGGCTTGGCAACCTCGGAGGAAGTGGCAGGCGGCACAGGCTTGGCGACCTTGGACGCAGCCGTGGGTACGGGGTTGGCGGCGGCTGCCTGCGGCTTTTGCGGCGCATGCGATTGCGCCTGCTGCGCCGGAATGTCCGGGGAATCGGCGACCGAATCGTGACCTGCCGGCGAGTCGAATTGCGGTGCGCCGTCGTCTTCGGCAACGGTGCCATCGACAGCCCGCGGCGGTGGCGCGGCAATCACCGGCGGCATCGGCGATGACGGCTGCGCTGCGGCCGGCGCAGCCGCGCCGGGTGGCTGGCTCAGATCGAGCGTGACGTGCTTGAGGCCGTCGCCATCGGCAACCGGAACGCCCGGCGACGGCAGCACGAGACTAACCAGCAGCGCCAGCAGCAGCAGGGCGCAGACCCCGATCAGGCGACGCTTCAGCGGTTCATCCATCGAGCTTGCCGGCCATGGCAGCGACGGTCAGAAAGGAGCCTGCCACCACGATGACATCGCCGTCATGCGCATCGGTCCGGGCCAGCGCATAAGCTGCGTCAACGTCGGCGCAGGCCACGCCGTTCAAACCGGCCGCGTGCAGGCGCGCCGCCAGCGTCGCGCCCGACTGCCCGCGCGGCCCCGCCAGTCCGGCCGTGTAAAAAACGTGCACGCAATCCGCGAGCGAGTTCGCATAAGTTTCCGCCGGTTTGTCCGCAAGCATGCCCAGCACCATCAGGATGCGGCCCGTGATCGATTCCGCACGCAGATTATCGGCTAAAACCGCCCCTGCTTCAGCATTGTGCCCGACATCGAGAATGACATCGCCAATGCGCTGGTAGCGTCCAGGCAGGCGCAGCGCCGGCAAGGCCGTGCGTATCGCCGCGTCCGCGACCGGCAGTGTCTGTTGCAACGTCTGCACCGCCATCAGCACGCCGGCGGCATTGCGCAATTGTGCGCGACCGCTGAGTCCGGGCATCGGCAGATGCTTCGATTGTGCGGCATGACTGCGCCAGTTCCAGCCGCGATCGGCCACGCCGTAATCGTAATCGCGACCGATCAACGCCATCCGCAGGCCCAGGCTGCCGGCGTGGCGCAGCAGCGACGCCGGTGGCTGCGGATCGGCACAGATCGCCGGTCGCCCGGCACGCATGACGCCGGCCTTCTCGTAGCCGATGGACTCGCGATCGGGTCCGAGCCAGTCGGTGTGATCGAGGCCGATATTGGTGATCAGCGCGGCATCGGCATCGACCAGGTTGACGGCATCGAGGCGTCCGCCCAGACCGACCTCCAGCACCTGGATGTCCAGCGCAGCTTCGCGGAACAGCCACAGCGCGGCCAGCGTGCCGTACTCAAAATACGTCAGTCCGATTTCACCCCGCGCGGCTTCGACGGTGGCAAACGCCCTGCACAGATCCGCATCGTTGACGCTGTCGCCATTGATCGCAACGCGCTCGTTGTAACGATACAGATGCGGCGAGGTATAGAGTCCGACGCGATAACCGGCAGCCCGGTAGATTTCCGCGGCCAGCGTCGCGCTGGAGCCTTTGCCGTTGGTGCCGGCGACGGTCAGCGTCTTGATGCGGGTATCGGGTAATTGCAGACGCGCGGCCACGGCCCGCACGCGCTCCAGCCCCAGCTCGATGGCGCGCGGATGCGCACCCTCCTGCCAGCGCAGCCAGTCGGCAAGATTCGAGTTTGCGGTTGGGCGAATCAAGTCCGGGAGCATCGGTTCAAGTCACCCGCTACGGCTTTCTGGTCGAAAATGTGTGTTATAATTTATAATAAATATTTTATTATATTAAATAAAATATAACAATCTTCAACCGCCAAACAACGACAGCGGGTAGGCGTTTTGGCAGCTACGCAGTCGCTACGCTGGGAGAGAAGTGCGTCATCATCGCCAGCATGCGGTAAACGCGATCGCGCATCTCGCGCCGATCGATGATCAGGTCGATGTGGCCGTGCTCGAGCAGGAACTCGGCGCGCTGAAAACCTTCCGGCAGTTTCTGACGCACGGTCTGCTCGATGACGCGCGGACCGGCAAAACCGATCAGCGCCTTCGGCTCGGCGATATTAATGTCGCCGAGCATCGCCAGACTGGCGGACACCCCGCCCATGGTCGGATGCGTCAGCACCGAGATGAACGGCAAGCCGCGCTCGGCGAGCTTGGCCAGCGCCGCGCTGGTCTTGGCCATCTGCATCAGCGAGAACAGCGACTCCTGCATGCGCGCACCGCCGCTGGCGGCGAACAAAATCAGCGGCACGCCGTATTCGAGACTGGCATTGACACCCCGCACGAATTTCTCGCCGACCACGCTGCCCATCGAGCCGCCCATGAAACTGAACTCGAAGGCGGCGACCACCAGCGGCAGGCCCATCAACTGCCCGCGCACCACCACTAGCGCATCGCGTTCGTCGGTGTCGTTCTGCGCTTCCTTGATGCGGTCGCCGTATTTGCGGCTGTCGCGGAATTTCAGCGGATCGCGCGGCACCAGGTTTGCGCCGATTTCGATGCGCGGCTCGGCGTCGAGGAAATGATCCAGCCGCTGGCGCGCGGTGATGTTGCGATGCGCGCCGCACTTGGGGCACACCTCCAGCGTGCGCTCCAGTTCCGCGCGATAGAGCACCGACTGGCAGCTTTCGCACTTGGTCCACAGCCCTTCCGGCACGTTGCGCTTGCGTGCACCGGTGGTCAGAAGTTTCGAGCCTGAAATTTTTTCCAGCCAGCTGGTCATGGCATCACTTTCCTGGAGCGGAATGGCACCGTTGCCGCAATCGTCCGGTAATCATAAGGCATCCAGCGCCTTGCGCATCGGCGCTAGCAGGTCGGCCAGGTGCTGCGGCAGGGTTTCTGGCTGTTGCTGGTGTTTTTCGATTGCGGAAACCAGCACGCTGCCGACCGCCACACCGTCGGCAACCTGCCCGACCGCCGCGGCACTGGCGGCATCGCGGATCCCAAAGCCCACCGCCAGCGGCAGCGCGGTGTGTCCGCGGATCTCCGCCAGATGGCTGGCGACGCTGCTCACATCCAGCGTCGCGGCGCCGGTGACGCCCTTGATCGAAACGTAGTACAGGAAGCCACTGGCCTCGCGCGCCACTGCGGCGATACGTGCGGCGGGACTGGTCGGTGCGAGCAGGAAGATGCAGTCGAGGCCGTGCGCGCGCAACGTCGGCAGGTAGGCCGGTGCCTCCTCCACCGGCAGATCGACGATCAGCACGCCATCGACGCCACATCGCTGCGCCTTTTCCGCGAACGCCTGCAAACCGCGCATCTCGATGGGGTTGAGATAACCCATCAGCACCACCGGCGTGTGCGTATCCGTGCGGCGGAACTCCGCCATCATATCCATGACCTGCCACAGGCTGGTGCCATGCGCCAGTGCGCGCTCACAGGCGAGCTGGACTGTCGGACCGTCGGCCATCGGATCGGAGAACGGCACACCCAGTTCGATCACATCCGCGCCTGCTTTCACCAGCGCGTGCATCAGCGCGACGGTGTGACGC
>JBOICJ010000223.1:0-19884 GCA_050740035.1 Stenotrophobium sp.
CGTGGAAATCGATCAGCGGGTAGACGCCGTGCGACACCGCCTTCGTCGCCATCGAAACGATCGCGCCGGCATACGTGTCGTCGAACTGCCCCGGCTGCGGTTCGAGGCCGTAGTCCTCCACACCGATCCGCAGACCGTTGAAGCCGTTGTCGGCGAGCCACTGCAGATCCTTGTCGCCGAAGCCGTCGGCCGCCGGATCGAGCGTCTGCGATTTGTCGGGCAGCGTCGTCGGGCTCTTCTTGACGTAGTTCATGCCGTGGATGATCACCACGCGCCCTTCCGCATCGGTGATCCAACGCCCGGCGTGCGTCAACGGCAGCAGCGGGACTGATTCTGCTGACCCCCCGGGCTGATTTCCGCCGGAGGATGAACTGGAGCCGCCACCGGACGATGAACCCGAACCACTCGACGAAGAACCGCTTCCTGAGGAGGAACTGCCTCCGCTCGATGAAGAACTGCTGCCACCTGAGGGCGAACTGGAGCCACTACTGGACGATGAGCTCGAGCCACTCGACGAAGAGTTGCTGCTACCGGAAGATGAGCTGCTGGCTCCACCCGACGAAGAACTGCCGCCGCCTGAGGATGAACTGGAGCTGCCACCGGACGATGTGCCTGAACTACTCGACGAAGAACCGCTCCCTGAGGAGGAACTGCCTCCGTTCGAAGACGCGTTCCCTCCACCTGAGGACGCACTATCGCTACCCGAATCGATGCCAACTTGGTTATTCGAGCCACTGCTACAGGCCGTTAAGCCCACCAACAGCACGCCAATCACGGCATGAATGAAGAAATGTTTAGGCATTGAGAGAATCCCGGGAAATATTTTTGTCGCGGGCATGCGATTAATAACCCTGGAGGGTTGAGCGGGCACTTGCAGAGTGTTGTCCCCCACTACTGCGGCTCTGCCACATCCGCCTGTGTCCAAAGCTTGCCTCTGCAGCCGACAAGGCCGCCATGTGACTGTGCTTCACGGTTTTCCGCTCCCCTGAATGATTCATTGCGTTGGCTGCGAATGCAGCGCTCGCTATTTTCGAAAACCTATCTCGCAAAGTTACACCGATACCGCTAGGCTCAGGGGGGGCGGCAAGGACAATGTACGGGTCTTATGCGGCCAAAAATAATGTTGCAACGCAACAGCAGCCCATGCCGGTTTTTAAAGACTCCGGCGTTGTGCCCGACACGACGCCGGGGGAGAATCCAGAGATACAGCTTAAGGAGCAAGCATGGCCGATCCACGCTACGACGAGGCAATTTTTCCGACTGACCTGCTGCTGGCGCTGGCACAGATCGCCCCCGAACGCGGCGTCGATCCGGAATGCTTGTGCCGCGGCCTCGGCTTTGGTATCGACGACCTGACCCAGCCCTCCACGCGCGTCTCCTACCGCCAGGCCAGCCTGATGATCCAGCGCGCGCTGGCCGCGATTCCCGACCCCGCGCTGGGATTGACCCTGGGTACGCGCGCTACCCTCGGCTCGATGGGCCTGATCGGCCACGCCATGGCCATGTCCGCGACGCTGGGCGATGCCCTGAGTCTGGCGCTGAAGCACCTGGTGCTGACCGGCGCGGTTGGCTACCAGATCGAACTGCGCATGCACGGCCCGCTGGTTTCCCTCGAACTGGAACACCGCTTTCCGGACCCCGAGATCCAGTCGTTCATCACCGAGGAGGCGTTCTCCAGCGCACTGACCTATGCCCGGACCCTGAGCGGTGGTGCCGTGCAGGTCAGCCGCGTCGACTTCAGCCACACCGAACGTGGCACCGCAGAATTCGCCGGCAAGGTGTTCGCTGCGCCGGTCAATTTCGGCAGCGACGGCAACCGCTTTGTAATCGAAGCGCACTATATGGGGCTACCGGTGCCGACGCACCATCCGCTGGGCCTCAACCAGGCGCTGGAACTGCTGGAGGCCTTCGCCCGGCAGGAGCAGGTCAAAGACGACCTGTGCAGCGCGGTCGAGCGTGCCGCCTACCGCACCCTCATCGGCGGCATCACCCTGGAGGAAATCGCACGGCAGCTCAATATGTCGGGCCGTACCCTGCGTCGGCGCCTCGCCGCCAGTGGCGTCTCATTCGAGACCTTGGTGGAAAACGTGCGCAAGACCCGCGCGCTGAGCCTGCTGACGCACTCCGATGCCGCAGTCGAACACATCGCCAGCGAGACCGGCTACAGCGACGTGCGCAACTTCCGCCGCGCCTTCAAGCGCTGGACCGGCGTCAGTCCCAGCGAATACCGGCACTGAAGACCAGGCACAGTCCGCAGCAAGCCCCGAATCTTGTCCGCTGCTGACTCCCCAATGGCCGCAACGGCCCTCACGCACCCATCCTCGCGGGTCTAAGCTAACCGGGTGATGTGCTGACTGATACCGGCACTTCATGATCCTGAAAACTTAAACTGATTCGTGCGGCTTTCAAGAGGGGGAGTGATGCCATGAAACGACGCCAGGTTCTTATCGGCCTTGCCGCGGTCGGCGCCGCCGGTGCCATCGGCTGGGCCAAACCGCGCGACGAAGGCGCGCCCTACGACGACTATTTCGCCAAGCTGAACCAGGAGCTGAAAAAGAACGGACCGATGCGGCCGTGCCTGGTGATCGATCTCGATCGTCTGGATCACAACATCGATCTGGTCGCGGCATCGGTCAAACGCGACGGCAAGCATTTTCGCATCGTCGAGAAATCGCTGCCCTCGAAAGGCCTGATCGAATACATCGCCGCGCGCGCCGGCACCCGGCGCCTGATGTCGTTCCATCAACCGTTCATCAACGACGACGCCATCGCCTTTCCGGATTCCGACATCCTGATCGGCAAACCGCTGCCGGTGCGCTCGGCGCAAATCTTCTACCAGAAGCACCAGGGGTCGTTCGATCCTTCGCGCCAACTGCAGTGGCTCAACGACACCCCGGAACACGTGCAGCAATATCTCGAACTGGCCAAGGGCCTGGGCACGAAGCTGCGCATCAACATCGAAATCGACGTCGGCCTGCACCGCGGCGGCGTCAACAACAATGCCACGCTGGGCCAGATGCTGGACCTGATCGCCGCCAATCCGCAGCATCTCGAGTTCGCCGGCTTCATGGGCTATGACCCGCAGGCCGGCATGGGCGTGCCCAGCATCCTCGGCTCGCACGAAGAACTGTTCCGCAAGGGCATGGTGATCTACCAGGGCTTTGCCGATTACACCCGCAGCCAGCACGCCGCGCTGTGGCACGACGACCTGACCCTCAACACCGCCGGCAGCCCGACCTACAAGCTCCACGAGCAGGAAAAACTCAGCACGGAAGTCTCGGTCGGCACCGCCATGCTCAAACCCAGTCACTACGATCTCGACACGCTTACCGAACATGTGCCGGCGGTGTATATCGCCACGCCGGTGCTCAAGGCCACCGGCCCAGTGGAGATCCCGGCACTCGATAAATGGTCGGAAGTGTTCTCCTGGTGGGATCCGAACCAGCGCCAGACTTACTTCATCTACGGCGGCTACTGGAAGGCCGTATACGAATCGCCCAAGGGTCTGCGTCCCAACGCGCTGTTCGGTCGCAGCACCAATCAGGAAATGGCCAACGGCTCGCCCGCAACCGGCCTGAAGGTCGATGACCAGGTGTTCCTGCGTCCGACCCAGAGCGAATTCGTACTGCTGCAGTTCGGCGATCTGGTCACTGTGCGCGGTGGCAAGATCCAAGGCTACTGGCCGGTCTACGAACAGACCGGCAACGAGCCGATATAACCCGCCTGTCAATCAAACCTGAATCCCGTAACCCGAGGAATCGAGACATGAACAAGACCCGTGTCATCTCACTGACGCTGAGCGCCGTGCTGTTCGCCAGCACGGCGTGGGCCGCCGCGACCGACGCCGAGATCGCGCAACTCGGCCAGAACCTCACTCCGATCGGCGCGGAGAAAGCCGGCAGCAAGGATGGCGCCATCCCCGCCTGGACCGGCGGCGACATGCAGGCCCCGGCCGGGTGGAAGGTCGGCACCACACGGCCCGATCCCTATCGTTCGGAAAAGCCGCTGTTCACCATCACCGCCGCCAACGCCGACCAGTACAAGGACAAGCTGTCGCCCGGCCAGATAACCCTGCTGAAAACCATCAAGGGTTATCGCATGAACATCTATCCGACGCACCGCTCCTGCGGCTACCCGGATATCGTCTACCAGCGCAGCAAGGAAAACGCCAGAATCGCAAAAATTGCGGGCGACGGCTTCGAGTTGGGCGCCGCCACCGGCTCCGGCTTCCCGTTCCCGATTCCGAAGAACGGCGTCGAGGCGATGTGGAACCACAAGCTGCGCTACGAAGGCCAGGGCCGCATCGAGCCGAACTACACCATGCTGTCGCCGGCGCCGGGCAGCTCGGACTTCACCAAGATCGAATACATCGCCAAATACCTGGTGCCGTTCCAGTCGCCCAAGACCAAGACCATCGCCGATGCCGACGGCGTCGAGTTCTATTTCTTCCAAAGCACGGTGTCGCCGCCGGCACTGGCCGGCACGCTCGATGCCGGCGTCTATTACCTGCAGAAGACCAACGAAGGCTGGCAGTATTTCCCCGGCCAGCGCCGCGTGCGGCGGCTGTCGACCTACGCCTACGACGCGCCGTTGATCGGCCTGGAAAACACCTATTACGTCGATCAGGCCTGGATGTATAACGGCATGCTCGACCGCTACACCTACAAGCTGATCGGCAAGCAGGAGTTGTATATCCCGTACAACAGCTTCGCGCTGCGCGACGGCACGCGATACAACGACAAAACCTTGTTCGAGCCGACCCAGATCAACCCGGATGCGGTGCGCTATGAACTGCACCGCGTCTGGAAAGTCGAGGCCAACGTGCGTCCTGGCCAGCGTCATTCCTCGCCGCACCGCGTGTTCTATCTCGACGAAGATACCTGGGCCGTGATCGTGGTCGACATGTACGACGCCCAGGGCAAGATGCAGCGCGTGCAGATCGGCAGCGTCACGCCGATCTGGGAGATCGACGCCTGCGACGCCAGCCAGGATTACGTCAGCTACGACCTGCCCAGCGGCCGCTACTTCGGCGACATCTTCACGCTGGGCGAGCCGGAAACCGATTGGCTGGCCGGCAAGGAAGGGCGCCTGCAGGCCAACATGTTCACCGAGTCCTACCTGCGCAGACAGGGTTCGCGCTGAGCGCAACGGACAAATAAAAACAGGGAGGGGGTTTCATGAGAAGCATCGCGCATCGTTTGGGAAACAGTTCGCGGCGATACCGTTTTCTTGCCGTGGCCACGGCGGGCCTGCTGGCTGCGCAGGCCCTGCCTGCGCAGGCCTTTCATTTCGACCTGGGCAGCGGCTTCAGCGGTGCTTTCGATTCCACCGTGTCCTTCGGCCTCGAGATGCGCACCCAGAAGCGCTCATGCAGCCTGATCAGTCAGGACAACGGCGGCTGTGCGTCGCTGACCGCGGAACTGCCGGAAGCTTCGCAGGACGCCTACTTCCTCAACGCCGATGACGGCGACCTCAACTACAACGATCACGGCGTGTTTTCCGAGGTCGTCAAAGGCACCCACGAACTGCTGCTGAACATGCCGGACGACTGGACCTTCTTCGGCCGCGTTTCGGAGCTCTACGATTGGCGCATCGGCCATACCGCGCGCACACCGCTGTCTTCGGGTGCGCGGCCCTATTCCGTCTACAACTTCGACCTGCTCGATCTCTACATCAACAAAGATTTCGACTGGTTCGGCGGACGCAGCGCCCGCATTCGCGTCGGCAACCAGGTGATGAGCTGGGGCGAGGATATTTTCGTGCTCGGCGGCATCAACTCGATCAACGCCATCGACGTGCGCCGCTATCATGTCGCCGGCGCTCAGATCAAGGAATTCCTGCGTCCGGCGCCGATGATCTCGCTCAGCACCGACGTGACCGAGAACGTCAGCCTGGAGGCGTTCTGGCAATGGCGCTGGAACGGTTTCCTGATCGACCCGGACGGCACCTATTTCTCCAGCGCCGATCCGGCCGGCTACGGCAATGCCGGTGCGATCTACATCCCGACTTCCGTCATCAACGCCGGATTGAACAATCTCGGCAATCCGGCGGAGCAGGTCGTGGTCAATGCCGCGCTGGCCGCGGGCGCCATTCGTTACGCACCGGCGGGAACCGTCGGCGATCCCGGCGGCACCGGCCTCACCGCCGCGCAGATGCGCGATCCGAATTTCATCAAGCCGCGCTTGATCAAGGGCTTCACCAATCCCAATTTCATCCCGGTTCCGGGCCTGTCGTTTCTCGGGCAAACGACTTCGCAAGGCATCGCCACGGCGCTGGTCAATCTCGCATTCAGCAGTGGCTCGGCGATTCCGCTGGTGTCCGACAGGGGCGGCAGCAATAGCGGGCAGTACGGCATGGCGTTCCGCTATCACCCGGACTGGCTCGACGCCTCATTCGGCTTTTACTACGAGCGCTTCAATTCCAAGATTCCATTCATTACCTACACCGTCAATGCGGCTTACAAGACCGATAATCCGGTCTCCGCCGGCTACAAGATCGAATACCCCAGCAGCATCAACCTGTTCGGCGCGTCCTACAGCACCAACGTCGGCGACTGGGCGCTGGGCGGGGAAATTTCATATCGCCCCAACGACCCGGTGGCGATCGATCCGTCGGTCCCCTCCGGCGCCGACCCCAAAAGCGCGCCATACGCCTGCGTCAACGGCGGCGGCGAAGCGGCCGGCAAATACTGCAAGGGCTGGGTCAATCGCGCCAAGATCCAGGTGCAACAATCCCTCCTGCAGATTTTCTCGCCGACCAGCGGTTTCGGCGGCCTGGTGCTGAACACGCTGGGCGCCAAGGAAGGCTATTTCCTCGGTGAAGCGGGCCTGGTCGAATATCCGGGGCTGGATCGTCTCGGCGGCATCCCGTGGTCGCTGCCGGCTTACGCCCTGCCCGACAAGTTCTCCGCCGGCTACACGCTGGAGAGCCAGGTGACGTATCCGAACGTGATGAACCTGGGCTTCGACTGGCTGCCGCAGATCGACTGGTCGCAGGGCGTGATCGGCAATTCGCCCAACGCCTTGCCCTGGCAGCAGGGCGCGAAGTCGGCCACTTTCACACTCAACTTCAATCGCCACAACATCCTCACCGCAGCCATCGCTTACAGCTGGTTCTTCGGCGGCGGCCCCGCCAACCAGACCAGCGATCGCGACTACGCGAGTTTCACCGTCGGCTACAACTTCTGAGCGCGCCGCTGCCATGCTGACCCGCATCGTCAAAAGTCTCGAGGAGTTCCTGTTCCGTCACCGCGGCAAGGTGCTGGCGGTGTTCGCCATCCTCACCCTGTTCATGGCATGGCAGGCTTCGCAACTGCGCATCTCGGCGGGCTTCGAAAAGATGCTGCCGTCGAACCACGCGTACATCAAGACTTTCGACCAGTACCGGCGCCAGCTGCATGACGCCAACGGCATCGCCGTGGTGGTGCATCCGCGCCACGGCGACATCTGGAACGCCAGGACGCTGCGCACGCTGCTCGATGTCACCCAGGCCGTCACGTTCCTGCCAGGCATCAATCGCGGATCGGTGGTGTCGCTGTGGACACCCAATATCTTCTACACCCAAATCACCGAAGATGGCTTCAAGGCCGAGCCGCTGATCAGCGGCACCATCACGCCCGATGCCCTGACGCCGGAGGTGATCGCGCAGATCCGCGACCGCGTCGTCGGCGGCGGCTACATGGGGCAGCTGGTGGCCAAGGACGGCTCCGGCGCACTGATCGCCGCCGAGGTGATGGACCGCGATCCGCACACCGGCAAACCGCTGGATTACATCGCCTTCGGCCACTCGCTGGAAACCCAGCTGCGCAAGAAGTTCGAGAACGCCGATGTCCAGATCCAGGTCATCGGCTTCGCCAAGGAAGTTTCGGATATCGCCGACGGCGCCCGCGGCGTGCTGTTGTTCTGCAGCATCGCGCTGCTGCTGACGATCCTGGCGGTGTACTGGTACTGCCGATCCTGGATATTGACCTTCCAGAAGATCGCCTGCTCGCTGACCACCCTGATCTGGCAGTACGGCACCGTGCACCTGCTCGGCATCGGCCTCGATCCGCTGGCGATCCTGATCCCGTTCCTGATTTTTGCCATCGGCGTCTCGCACGGCGTGCAGCAGATCAACTTCATGGTGCGTGAAGTCGCCGGCGGCAGCGACATGTACACCGCTTCGCGGCGCAGTTTCAGCGGCCTGCTGGTTCCCGGCGTGCTATCGCTGGCCACGACCTTCATCAGTTTCATCACCATGGTGCTGGTACCGATCCCGATGATCCGCGAGCTGGCGATCGTCGCCGCCATCGGCGTCGCTTACAAGGTGCTCAGCAATCTGGTGATGCTGCCGCTGTGGGCCTCGTATTCCAGCTTCACGCCGGACTGGGCGCAGCAGGCGCTGCGCCTGCGCGACAGCCGCGCAGCGGCCATGACTTATCTGGCACGCGTGGCACGGCCGCGCAACGCCTGGATCGTGTCGGTGTGCACGCTGATCATCTTCGTCGCCGCGATCGCGCTGTCGCGCGGCCGCGTCATCGGCAGCCTGCAACCCGGCTCGCCGGAACTGCGCGCCGATTCGCGCTACAACCTCGATTCGCAATCGATCGCGGACAAATTCAACGTCGGCCTGGACTGGCTGACGGTGGTAGCGGAAGCGCCTGAGAATTCCTGCAGCGATGTCGAGCGAATCAAGTACATCAACGAGTTCGACTGGGAGATGAGCAACGTTCCCGGCGTGACGCGCGCCGAATCCATCGCCTCGCTGACGCAGCTCTATGATGCCGGCCTCAATGAAGGCAATCCGAAGATGGCGACGATCCCGCGCGACGGCCACGCGCTGGGCTACATCATCGCGCAGGCGCAGGAAGCGGCGGCAATCCGCGGCAAGGGTTGCAAGTGGCTGGCGGTCAATCTCTACCTGTCCGATCACAAGGCGACGACGCTGCAGCGCGTGGTGGCGGCGGTCAAACACTTCCGCAGCGAACACCCGATGCCCGGGGTGACGCTGCGCCTGGCCAGCGGCAACGGCGGCGTCGAGGCGGCCACCAACGAAGTGCTGGCCAGTGAAGAAATCCCGATGCTGCTCTACGTCTTCGCCGCGATCCTGATCCTGGTCTTTCTGGCCTATCGCGACTGGCGCGCGATGCTGGCCTGCTGCTTTCCGCTGGCAGTGGCGACCTTCATCGGTTATGCCTTCATGAAGGAGCTGGGCATCGGCCTGACCGTCGCCACCCTGCCGGTAATGGTGCTGTCGGTCGGCGTCGGCGTCGATTACGCGTTCTACATCTACAACCGTCTGCAGATGCACCTGGCCGCCGGCGAAAACATCGTCGACTCCTTCGAACATGCGCTGAAGGAAACCGGCATCGCCACCGTGTTCACCGCCATCACGCTGTCGGTCGGCGTCGCCACCTGGAGTTTCTCGGCGCTGAAGTTCCAGGCCGACATGGGCAAGCTGCTGGCGTTCATGTTCATGGTCAACATGGTCATGGCGATGACGGCGTTGCCCGCCTTCGCCGTGGTGCTCGAACGACTGTTCCCGCGCCGCGGCCCGGTACACGTTCCGGGATTCGCCCATGAATAAGCCGCTCTCGGCACACCGGCCACCGTCGGCACTGACCCTGCTGGCAGGCGCAGTCCTGTCCGTTGCCCTGCTGTGGTCGGACTCATCGGCCGCTGCAACCGCCGCGCAGCCCGCCTCGGCGCAGATCCCGGCAGTGCGGGTCGCGCACCCCACTCAGGCCTCGATCCTGGCGGTGGCGCACGCTGGCTCGCGCATCGTCGCGGTCGGCGATCACGGCGTGATTCTGCTGTCTGACGACGACGGCCGCAGCTATCGCCAAGCGCAGGCGGTGCCGACCCAGGCGCTGCTGACCAGCGTCTGCTTCGTCGGTGGCCAGCAAGGCTGGGCCGCCGGACACGACGGCGTGATTCTGCATACCATGGATGGCGGCGAACACTGGCAACTGCAGCGCGAGGACATCAGCGCCGACAATCCCCTGCTGTCGATCTGGTTCAAGGATGCGCAGCGCGGTCTGGCGGTGGGCCTGTTTGGTACGGCGGTGCAGACCGCCGACGGCGGCAAGACCTGGATACCGCTGACGGTCGAGGCCGGCGAGGAAACCGACCATCATCTCAACTTCATCTTCGGCGATGGCGCACCGATGCTGTATATCGCCGGCGAAGCCGGCCTGATCTACCGCTCCAGCGACGGTGGCGCCACCTGGTCGACCGTCAAAACCAGCAACCCCGGCTCGTTCTGGACCGGCCTGCAGCTCAAGGACGGCCACCTGCTGGCCGCTGGACAACGCGGTCACCTGTTCGTCAGCAGCGATCAAGGGCAGAGCTGGACAGAGATCCCGTCCGGGACGCAGCAATCGCTGACCGATATCGTGCAGGACACAGACGGTCACCTGCTGTTGACCGGCCTGGCGGGAACCACGCTCACCAGCAACGACGACGGCCACACGTTCACGCTGCATGCGCGCGCCGACCGCACGCCGCTGACCGCCGCCATCGACAACGGACACGGCGCCATCCTGCTGTTCGGCACCTCCGGCCCCGTGTCCGCGGAACCGGCATCTGAATGAAGGAGAACATCATGTTGACGAAATCATCCCCGAGCCGCGCACGGCCATTTGCCTGGGCGCTGCTGCTGTACGGCAGCCTGACGCTGGCCGCATGCGGCCACGGCAATTCCACGCAACCTCAAGCTGTGCTGGCCAAAGCCGGACCCGCGACCCCGGCGACACTCAAACTCTATAGCACCACCTGCCAAACCTGCCACAGCCGCCCGGCTTCGGGTGCACCGCAACTCGGCGACAGCGTGGCTTGGGCGCCACGGCTTGCGCAGGGTAAGGATGCCCTGCTCGATCACGTCGTCAACGGTTACAAGAGCATGCCGCCGATGGGAATGTGCATGCAGTGCAACGAGGACGATTTCACCGCGCTGGTCGAATACATGTCCGGTAGCAAGCTGCAATAAGAGGAACGCACCATGGCACTGACACGTCGGGAATTGATCAAGCATGCGGGCGCCCTCGGGCTGCTCGGAATCGGTGGCGGCTTCAGCAAACTGGTGCAGGCCGCCGGACAGCGCCTGATGCCTTGGCACAACTGGTCCGGTGCACAGACCTGCATGCCGGAAGTGCGCTCGGCACCGGAGAGCGAGGCGGCGCTCGCAGAGTTGCTGCGCAACAGCCGCGACACCGTCCGCGCCGTCGGCTCCGGCCATTCGTTCAGTCCCCTGGTTCCAACAGACGGCACCCTGGTGACGCTGAGCAACATGACCGGCATGATCAGCGCCGACACGCAGGCCATGCAGTCGGAGTTCTGGGCTGGCACCCCCATGTCCGAAATGGGCGAGCCCTTGCTCAAGGCCGGGCTGGCACTGCCCAACATGTCCGACATCGACTACCAGACCCTGGCCGGCGCCATCAGCACCTCGACCCACGGCACCGGCCCGAAATTCGGCTCCTACTCCACCACCGTGATCGGCCTGCGCCTGGTGACCGCCAAAGGCGACATCATCGATCTCGACAAGGACCATCAGCCGGAACTGTTCAACGCGGCCCGTGTATCCCTGGGCTCGTTCGGCATCATCACGCGGGTGCGCCTGCAGAATCGCAAAGCATTCCGTCTGCATCAGAAGCAATGGATCCAGAAGACCGAAGAACTGCTGGAGGATATGCCGCGGCTACTCAAGGAGAACGATCATTTCGAGATGAATCCGATTCTCCACTCCGATGTGGCACTGGCTCAGACGCAGAACGAAACCACTGACCCGCACACCATCGCCAAGATCAACGAAGGCGACGGCGACAAGGTCGGCAAGCTGCGCATGGTCAACACCTACGCCCGTAACTATCCGGAGATCCAGGCCGATCTGCTGAACTTTATCGTGAAACACATCAGCTTTCCCGATGTTCAGGATCAATCATTCCGGGTTTTCGCCAACGTCCGCGATCAGCGCTTCAATGAAATGGAATACGAGATTCCGGCGGAGCATGGCCCGGCCTGTGTACGCGAAATCCTCAAGACGGTACGCGAGCGCAACCTCGACAGCTTCTTTCCGCTGGAATACCGCTATATCAAAGGCGACGACATTCCGCTATCGATGTTCAATGGCCGCGACACCTGCGCGATCTCGGTGCACCAGTCCTACGAAATGAGCTACCACCAGTACTTCGCGCAGATCGAACCGATCTTCTGGAAGTACGAAGGCCGCCCGCACTGGGGCAAGCTACACACGCTCAGACACAAGCAGTTCGCAGCGCTCTATCCGCGCTGGAAAGAGTTCCTGGACATCCGCCAGAGCATTGACCCGGAAGGCAAATTCCTCAACGGTCACCTGGAAGAAACATTCGGCGTCAAGGCCGGGGGTTGCAGCAAAGCGTAACTCGATACTTATTGAGCTCACGGGCGTTTCGCGGGGGGCTGCGACGCCAGAGCCTCAGACAACTCTGGAGATACACCATGCCATTTCATGATTCGCAGCCTCCCTCAACCCACTCCGCCTCCTGTCTCGCAGCTGCACTGGCGCTGACGGCAGCGCTGCTGCTGAGCGCCTGCGGCCACAGCTCGCCAGTCGCCCTCGGTGCCGGCGGCAGTGGCAGCAACGCCGCCAGCAGCCCCCTCAGTGGCGATCTCGGCCCCGGCGATGGCAACAACAGTACTTATCTGAATATCCTGCCACCGGGCGCCAATGGCAACTCCGCTGGCGGTGTCGGTCTGCCCGTGGCCGGAACACCTGCCAGCTATCCCGCCAATTTCACCGACCAGGCGACCTTGTACGGCGACCTCAGCTACGCCAAACCCGGTCTCAAGGCCAGCCCCTGTAATCCGCCGACGGACATCAGTCAACATGTCGCCTCCTCGGACCAGGCCTGCAACTATTTCAAGCACGAAGGCCTGGCACCCGACACCGTCGTTTCCACCGAAAAACTGAGCACGCCCTACGGCGGCAGCGTCACCATCCAGCGCGACGGCTGGGGCGTGCCGTTCATCACGTCCAGCAATCGCCGCGACGCCATGTACGGCGTCGGCTACGCCCAGGCCGAAGACCGCCTGTGGCTGATGGATTTTCTGCGCAATGCCGGCCGCGGTATGAGCAGCAAATTCCTCGGCGGCGCGCCGCTGCTCTACCAAATCGACGCCGGTCTGGCCGTCACCGCCGGCTACAGCGAGGATGAACTGAAGCAGATGGTCACCTCGACCGTGTCCAAGTTCGGCGAACTCGGCCCGCTGGTGCTGTCGGATATCGACGCCGACATCGCCGGCGTCAACGCCTATATCGATACGCTGACTGGCGCCAACCTCGCCAAGCTGCCGCCGGAATACCTGCTGCTCAAGAACGGCGGCGTGCCGCCCGCGCATTTCACGCGCAACGATGTTGTTGCCTCGGCGATCTTCATCCAGGCGCTGTTTGCGGTCGGCGGCGGTAGCGAAGTCACCAATGAAATGCTGCTGCAACAACTCGATCCCACGATCACTGCGGGCAACCTCGATCTGCCGGCCAAGGCGTGTAAGGTCTGGCGCGACCTGCGTCATGCGGACGACCCGGACGCTACCCGCACCATCAGTGCCACCTATCACCAGTCGCCGGCCACGCTCAACGAAAACTGCCCGCAGACCCTGCCCGCCGGCACTGCGATATGGGATGTCGGCAGCTACAAAGTATTCGACGCCTACGATGCCAACGGCACCAACGAAAACGATCCGCCGCCGCCGGCCAAGTTCGTGGCCGTCAACGAAACCAAGGCCAGGATGCTGCTGGCGCAACTACTGTCCGGCAAAGACACGCTCAAGACGGTCAAGGCTATCAAGGCCATGCAAGTCGCCAGTACGCACACAGCGACACGCCCCGCGAAACCGGGCAAGGTTGTCGCAGATCAAACAAACGTCAAAAAATCAGCCGGGCACCAACGTCCTTATCAAGTGGCGCTGGGACCCTACGCGACGCTGCATAACGCGCTGAGCCAAGCCGGATTCGGCGTGCCGCTGAGCATGTCGAACTGGATGGCGGTCAACGCCGACCGCACCACCGACGGCCATCCGATCGGGGTGATGGGCCCGCAGATGGGTTACTTCCAGCCCAATCTGCCTTGGGAATTCGCGGTGCACTCCACCGGTGGTTCGGCGACCGATTTCGACGCGCGCGGCATGGCGTTTGGCACTCTGCCCTACGTCCTGATCGGCCGCGGCGTGGATTACGCCTGGAGCGCCACCTCCAACGACAGCGACATCGTCGATACGCGCGTCTCGAAGATGTGCAATATGGATGGCTCGCAGCCGACCGGAAAAATCGTCAACGGTTTCCCGGACGCCGACGGCTATCTCTACGACATGGGCGACGGTAAGGGACCGCAGTGCCGCCGCTTCTACAAGCGCACCGATAGCTGGACCGCAACCCCGACCGTCGCGGCATTAGGCATTGGCAGTACGGATGTTCTGCCGGTACCGATCCACCGCTACATCCTGCGCACGCACTACGGGCCGGTGTTCGCCACCGCCACCGTCAAGGGCGAGCCGGTGGTGATTTCCACCCAACGCAGCACTTATTTCGGCGAACTGGACACCGCTGCACCTTTCGCGCTGGCCTCGACACCGACGGTACACGGCGTCAGCAGCTTCCAGCATCTGTTCAACGGCGTCACCGGCACCTTTAACTGGCTTTACGTCGACAAGAAAGATGTCGGCTACGTCGCCAGCGGCCTGCTGCCGGTGCGCGACCCGGGACAGAGCCCTGAACTGCCCTCTTGGGGCGACGGACGCTTTGAATGGGCGGGCGACCTCAGCTATCTGAAACAGCACCCGGATTTCTTCAAGAACTATGGCGGCACGGTTTCCTTTCCCGGTCGGGCCGTACCGGTACCCGTGGACGGCGGGCCGTTGAAAGGCGGCTATTTTGAATGGCAGAACTACTTGACCTATGCCCAGCACCCGCAGGTGGTGAACCCGCCGGAAGGCTTCATCGCCAGCTGGAACAACTCTCCCGCCAAAGGCTGGTGGGCGGCGGACAACCGCGCCAACTGGGGGCCGATCCACCGCATCGACACCGAGCCGGTGCGGTTCAAGGCGTTCATGGCCGCCGGCCGTAAATTCGATTTTGCCAACGTCGTCGAAATCATGGGCGACGCTGGTTATGTCGACCTGCGCGGCCAGGAGGTGCTGCCGCTGCTGTTGCAGATCATGCATCTCAACACCGACCCCGACAGCGGCGCGACGCTGACGCCGCTCAGCCCCGACGAAATCACCGCCGCCAAGTTGATGCAGAACTGGATCGACGGTGTCGCGCAGGATGGCACCACGCTCAACGGCAGTTCCATGGCCTGGATCGATGGTGGCAAGGGACTCGGCGCCTGGCGCCGTTCACGCACGCCGGGCGACGCCGGCAAGACTACCTACGACAATCAAGCCGCGGTGGTGCTGATGGATGCCTGGTACCTGCACCTGATGGACACCGTGACGCCGCAGCTCACCGCGCTCGATCCCTCGCTGGACGCGCCCGGGCTAACCTCCTGCGTCAGCAATATCCTGCTGTGTCGCTACGATGCGCCGCGCGCCCAGGGTTCGGCCTACGAGTACGGCTGGTACCAAGTGATGTACCGCATGCTGCAGATGGCGCTGAATACGCCGGGACATCACAACTACCAGATTCTCAACTGCGCCGGCGCCGGCAAATCCACCGCTGATTGCCGTAACGCCGTACTGACCGCGCTGGACGATGCGCTCAAGGATCTTGGCGGCGTCAGCAGTATGGGAAACTGGACCGGCAAGCAACTCCCGGACTGGACCGGCAAGACCGGCAGGACGGTCGAGACCTATGACGAAATCGCGCCGACCGATCTCAGCACCCTGCCGGCCGAGCCGATGCCGTGGAGCAACCGCCCGACTTATCAGCAGGTGATACAGGTCGAAAGCGGACGGTAATTCATTGCGGCGGGGCAGGAACGTCTGTTTCTGTCCCGCCGCATGTTTCTACAGACGGCTCAGAATCAGCGAAGCCGTCAGCCCCAGGGAAACCAGTCCGATGCCTACACCAAGCAATCGCTTGCGGTTGAGTTGTGTCCACAACAATACGCCGCTCAGCGACAGCAGGATGATGCTGCCGGCCAGCGTATCCACCAGCAGCACCCACCCCACGCCCATGCCAACGCCTTTGTGCAGATTGGTCAGCGTCGCCCAGAAATTGTTTTCGCCGCGCTTGACCGTGACGAATCCATTGCCAACCCACCAGTCGGCCTGCACGTTGATGCGCGGTGTGGCGAGCGACATCTGCCAGTGTCCCGGCTGGCTCAGGGCCTTGTCGCCCCAGGCCAACGTATGCGGCGGCTCCTCGCGTAATTTGAGATTGGCGTGGCCGAGTTGCAGCGTCCCACGCAGCCATTCAGCCATCGCAGCCGCGCTGGCTGGCGCCGGTTGCGGCAGCGATAGCTGCACGGTGCTGACCTGCGCCTGCGCTGCGGGAATCTTCAGCAGCGCGCGGTGATTGAGCAGGATGCCGCTGCTACCGAACAGCAATCCCAAGGTCGCGCCCCACAAGCCGATCCAGCCGTGCATACGGCGCAGCCAGCGGATCGCGGCAATACGGCGATGGCTGTGGCGCTGATGAACGACTCCGGCATTCACGGCGATACCGGCGGTCACGTCTCGCCCCACTGTCTGAGCAGGTTGTGGTAACAGCCGGTGAGCTGTAGCCGTGCCTCGGCATCGCCGTGAGTGGCATTGAGCCGCTGCACCGCGCGGTCGAGATCGAACAGCAGACTGCGCTGCGCATCATCACGCACCAAACTCTGCACCCAGAAGAAGCTGGCCAGTCGCACACCGCGCGTCACCGGCGCAACACGGTGCACGCTGCTGGCTGGATAGATCACCAGGTCACCGGCCGGCAGCTTCACCGAATGCGCACCGTAGGTGTCCTCCACCAGCAGTTCGCCGCCGTCGTATTCCTCCGGCCCGGCAAGAAACAACGTCGCGGAAATGTCCGTGCGCAACTTGATGTCACTGCCTGGAACCAGGCGCACGGCACCATCGACATGGCTGCCGAACTGCATACCGGGTTCGTAGCGATTGAACATCGGCGGGTAGACGCGATTGGGCAACGCTGCACTGATAAACAGCGGATGGCGCTCCAGACTGCCGAGGATCACGTCTCCGAGTTCCCGCGCCAGCGCCGAGGATTCATCGATCTGCTGGTTGCGCTTGACCGGCGCGCCCTGATAACCGGCGCTGACGCGCCCATCCAGCCACGGCGCGTCGCTGGCCTGGAGCCGCTGGCGCAGAGTCTGCAACTGCCCGGCATTCAGCACACCTGGAATAGTCAGTAACATCGTTGCAACCCTGCTCAGATACGGTAGGTGAAAGTCAGTTGCACGCTGCGGCTGACGCCCGGCACCGCGCGGCCGCCATCAGATTGGATCACCGAATCGAAGTAGTGCGCATCCGCCAGATTGAACAGGTTCAGGCGCACGTCATATTGGGGTTGGTGATAGGCGGCGGTGACATCCCAGCGCGTGAAACCATCGACCGACACCGTATTGTTGGCATTGGCAAAGCGCGAGGACGAATACACCAGACCGGTGCCAGCGCTCCAAGCTTCGGTCAACGCGTAAGTGGTCCACAACGTCGCGTTATTTCGCGGTGTATTGGCGGGCACCTTGCCCAGATTGCCGTCCAGCGCCGAGGCCTCAACAACCTTGGCGTCGAGCCAGGTATAGCCGCCAAACACCTGCCAGCTGCGGGTGATGTGGCCGGCGGCGGACAGCGATGCGCCATTGACACGCACCGTGCCGTCCAGTGTGTAAACCCCGGTGCTGACCTGCGAACGCGCGTTGGTTTTCTCGACCTGGAACACAGCCGAGGTCAGCGACAGATTGCCACCCAGCAGATCCCATTTCCCGCCGGCTTCATAGGACCGGTTTTTCTCCGGAGGCAGCGCCTGAGCGCCGTTGCTGACGGTCAGCGACTCCAGCGACGGGTCGGCGGAAGTGCCGTAAGACAGGTAGTAACTCTGCGCCTCGCTGGGCTGATACAGCACACCGCCGCGCACGCTGGCGAAATGCACGATCTGCTCGGCGAACGCGACATTGCGGCTCGACGGGATGCTGTTGGTCAGGCTCGCGGCGAAGCGGTCCCAGCGCAGGCCGCCGACGACTTTCCAGTATTGCCCCAGCGACAGCGTATCGTTGAAATAGGCCGCTGCCGTGGTCGCGCTGGACTGCGCGACGTTACCGGCGGTGGCGGTCACACCCGCCTGCGCTGCGGATAAATGTGCCGGATCGCTCAGGGAAATCACCGGCAGATTATTGAGCGTGACACTCTCATTATTGTAAATGTCGCGACCCAATTCGCTACCGACGACCAGCTTGTGCCGTATCGAACCCGTGGTGAATTTCCAGATCGCATCGCTCTGATTGAACAGGGAGCTGTCGTGGATATTGCGATCATGGCTACCCAACTGGACATAGAGTTGGTCCAGCGGCAGCGCCGTCAGATTGCCGGTCGAACGGGTCGACAGCGGCGTGTAGTCCGCAGCCGTACAGGGATCGGCGCTGCAGGTGCCGACGGAATTGGCCGCGGTTTCGCGGGCATCGATGCTGTAACGGCTGTACTGCGTGCGATTGCGCAGGGTCAGCGTCGGCGCCAGTTGAAACTTGAACTGCGCATTGAAAACCTGCACATCCTGGACCGTCGCATCGTCGGTCAGGCCGTAAAAATTTTTACGCGAAACCGGCGCCGGCTGGTTATTGAGCGGCGGCAAGCCGTAGTCCGCCATATCGCGGTTATGCTCGAACAAGCCAGACAGGATCATCTCGGTCTTGTCGTTGAGATGGACCCGCAGCGACGGTGCCGCACCATAGTCCTGGTTGTGCATCACATCGCGGTTCGAGTGCACGGTTTGCGCCATCACCGGCAGTCGCACGGCCGCGGTATCCGATAGCGCATGATCGAAATCGCCGGTGATGCGGTACTGATCGTTGCTGCCGATCGTCGCCGCCAGTTCGTCGTGCGAAGCCATCGTCGGCAGCTTGCTGACCTGATTGATGACGCCACCCGTCGAACCACGACCGAACAGCATCGACGACGGGCCTTCCAGCACCTCGACGGAATCGAGGGAGAAGGCATCGCGATAATACTGGCCGCGATCGCGGAAGCCATCGAGGAAGATATCGGTGCGCGCCGAAAACCCGCGCAAATTGATGTTATTGCCGATAGAGCCGCCCTCCGCGGCGGTAAAGGTGATGCCCGGCACATAGCGCAACGCATCCTGCAACGAATTAGCGCCCTGGGCATCCATTACCGCGCGATTGACCACCGTCACGGATTGCGGGATATCGCGGATCGGCGTTGGCGTTTTGGCGCCGGCATTGGATGTCCCCGGGTTGTAGTCATCCGTGACCCGCTCGCCCTCGACCACTACATTCGACAGCCGGGTTGCCGAATCGGTGGCTGCCAGCAACTGCGCGTTCTCGGCCTGTTCAGGCGTTGCACGGGCGGCGTCCTGGGCGAGCACGGGCAATGGCAGCGCACTGAACATTAATACAGCCATGGCAATCGGGGTTTTACGAAACCCTAAGTTTGACGGGAATTTTTGCATCGCAAGGTCCTGTATTCGATATGGAGTTGGCCGATGAACCCGTGCAACTGCTGCTGAGCTCAACATCAATTTATGATAATAATTATCGTTTACATTATCAATAGCGTTTTAAATTGAGACCGACCTCAGGCTCGTCATGTATCGAAGCCTTGAAAGTTGTGAACAGATAGTTCGACGGCAGACCACGCCATCAATGCGGGGCTAGCGCCCATAAAAAAACCCACCGTAAAGGCGGGTTTTGTTGGTTGGGAGACTAGGGCTCGAACCTAGATAAACAGTGTCAGAGACTGTTGTCCTACCATTAGA
>JBOICJ010000224.1:0-6344 GCA_050740035.1 Stenotrophobium sp.
CTGCATGGTGCCGGCGATCCGGGTCGCCTCGGCGGACTGGCCGCGCGCCGACAGCGAAATCTCCTGGATCAGTTTCGCCAGTTCCTGCGAGGCACTCTCGATCCGCGTGAGGGCCTGGCCGGCTTCCTCGGCGGAGCTTGCGCCGGTGACCACGTTGGCGGTGGAGCGCTCCATCGAGATGATGGCTTCGTTGGTATCGGCCTGAATGGTCTTGACCAGCGTTTCGATCTGGCGGGTCGCTGTCGCCGCGCGTTCGGCGAGGCGCTGGACTTCGTCGGCCACCACCGCGAAACCGCGTCCGGCATCGCCGGCCATCGCAGCCTGGATCGAGGCGTTCAGTGCCAGGGTGTTGGTTTGTTCGGCGATGTCGTTGATCAGTTCGATGATGTTGCCGATTTCCTGCGACGATTCGCCGAGGCGCTTGATGCGCTTGGAGGTGTCCTGAATCTGCTCGCGCAGCGCGGTCATGCCCTGGATGGTGCGGCCCACAGTCTCGGCGCCGTTGTGGGCGACGTTGACCGATGTCAGCGCCTGTTGCGCCAGTTCCTCGGCGCGCGCGGCCACCTGTTGCAGCGACTGCGAGGTGGTGGTGATGGTGTTGGTCACCGAGGTGATTTCACGCGCCTGACGCTCCGCGTCCTCGGTCATTTTCAGCGACACCTGCTGGCTGTCGTTGGCCGCCTTGGAGATTTTGGTGGAGGTGGTGTTGATGGTGCCGACCACGTTGCGCATGTTGCCGACGGTGTAATTCAGCGAGTCGGCGATGGCGCCGGTGAAGTCTTCGGTGACGGTGACATCGCCGGTGAGGTCGCCGTCGGCGAGATTGGTGATTTCGTCGAGCAATCCGAGAATGGCCTTCTGCTGGCGGCCGTCGCGTTCTTCGACTTCGCGGCGGCGGCGGCTCAGGTCGGAGATGCCGAGGTAGGCGAAGATGGCGATCAGCAGCAGCGCAACCACGGCTGCGACGAGGCTGATGTAGGGCAGCAGCTTGGGCAGCTTGAGGTTGTCGAGCAGGGCCTGTTCCAACGTCTTGCCGGCTGAAATCACGTCCTCGCTCTGGCCGCGCAGGGTGGCGGCGGCGATCTGCATGTCGTTGACCGCAGTGGCGTTCTGGATGATTTCGGTGTTTGCGGCGATGATCGACTCCAGGCCATTTTTGACCGCGGCGGCGTTGCTGCCGCTGACCACACCGTCGCCAACCAGTTCGTGGTTGGTGTTGACGAAAGCCTTGACCGTGTTGTCCAGTTCCACGGAGATGCTTTTTGCGTCGCGCCCGGTGTTGAGCAGGCGTCTTGCGATGTTTTCGATATGCTCGAGGCGCGCGACCTGGCCGGTGGCGAGATAGGCGTGCATGGCCGAACCGCCCCGCGACTGCTGGTCGGCAACCATCTGGTAGGTGGTGATCAGGGCGTCGGCGCCATCGTTGATGGTGGCGATGTCGGTGGAAATCAGGTTGTACGGGTCTTCGCCCTTGAGCACGGCATTGACGGCTTTGTGCATCTTGTTCCACGCGGTGCCCACCGCGCTGACCTGGGGCTGCACGGATGCCGGCATTGGCTGGATGCTGGCATCGGGGTCGCCCTTTTGCAGGGCGCTCATGGTGTCGGCGAAATCATCCGCGCGCGCGGCGATCAGGCGGAAATCCGGTGGCGCGCCGAACGCGGCGCTGGAGCCGGCGCGGACGACCGTATCGACATTCGCATTGACCGTGCGCACCAGCGTCAGCCAGGTTTCGTTGCGGTTGCCGGTGGACTGGTAGTAGTAGAAGCCGCCGATGGCGACGGCGATCAATACCGCGGCAATGGCCAGCAGCGCAAAATCGCGTCGTGTTCCGCTGGCTTGGTTGGATTCAGCCATGTCTCCCCCTCAAAACTTCTTTATTTTCGGTTCATCCGTCAGCCGCCCAGAACGGATTTTATCTTGGCAATCAGATCGACATCCTTGACCGGTTTGACGATGTATTCGCGTGCGCCCTGACGCAATGCCCAGACGCGATCGGTTTCCTGGTTTTTGCTGCTGACCACGAGAATCGGAATGTGCGCGGTGACCGGATCTTTGCTGAGCGTGCGCGTCGCCTGAAAACCGTTCACGCCCGGCATGACCACATCCATAATCACGCAGTCGGGTTTTTCCTGCTTGATGCGTGCGATGGCATCCTGCGCGCTGGTTGATTCCACGACGACGTGGCCCGCCTTGGTCAGGATGTTCTTGAGGTTTTGCACATCGGTGGGCGAGTCGTCCACCACCATAATCCGCGCCATACGCCGATTCTCCCTTAGCGATTTATAAAAAGTCGGTCGATTGCCCGATCGGACAATCCAATATCCATTGGTTGGAGAATATACACCAAGCGTGCGCCGGCAAAAGCAGCCGCAGTCTTATTGGCGGCTGAACACGATTTGCCCATGACAGAGGGTGACTGCCGCTCGGCCCTGGAATTGATGTCCGGCGAACGGGGTGTTGCGGCCCGCGCTGACCATGTCGCCGGCGTTGAGCGTCCAACGCTGCGCGGGATCCACCAGCACCAGGTGCGCCGGCATGCCGGCCATCAACGCGCCGCTGCCAATGCCGGCGATGGCGGCGGGGCCGCAACTGAGCCGGGCGATGGCGTCCAGCGGCTTGAGCACTTTTTCCTGCACCAGGCGCAGCGTCAGCGGCAGCAGGGTTTCGAGTGCGCTGATGCCCGGCTCGGTCAGGGGGAAGGGATTGGTCTTGGCATCGGCATCGTGCGGCTGGTGGTCCGAGCAGATGGCGCCGATGACGCCTTGCGCGACGGCCGTGCGCAGACCGTCGCGATCTTCGACCGAGCGCAGCGGCGGCACGACGTGACATTGCGCATTGAAGCCTTCGAGGTCGTGCTCGGTCAGGAACAGCTGGTGCGCGGCAACATCCGCGGTCACCGGCAGGCCGCGCTGCTGTGCCGCGCGCACCAGCTCGGCGCCGCGTGCGCTCGACAGGCGGCAGAAGTGCACTTGTGCGCCGGTATCCTCCACCAGCGAAATCCAGAAGCGCAGGGCGACCACTTCCGCCATCGCCGGAATGGGTGGCAGACCCAGCCGTGTTGCCACCGGACCTTCGTGGGCGCAGCCACCCGCAGCCAGCGCGGCGTCCTGTGCGTGGACGTGCACCGGCAGGCCGAGGCCGTGCGCGTATTCCAGTGCGCGCCGCGCAACCAGCGCATCGCGCAAGACCGCGTGAGCGTTGCTCAGGCCGATGCAGCCGGCATCGCGCAGCGCACTCATGCCGGCCAGCGCGGTGCCTTCGAGGTTGCGGGTCAGCGCGCCGAGCAGGTGGATATCGAGCCCGCCACAATCCCTGGCGATGCCGTTGATGCGGTCGACCATCGCCGGCGTATCGATCGCCGGCCGGGTATCGGGCGGCAGCACGACACTGGTGATGCCGGCGGACTGCGCAGCCCGTGTTTCGGAGCGGATGCTGGCGTTGTTGGTCTGATCGGGTTCGCGCAGGCGCACAGCCAGATCGACGATGCCGGGAATCAGCCACAGGCCTTTTGCGTCCAGCGTCCGGTCAAAACTCCCCTTGGGCCGGGTTTTGCCGAGGGAAGCAATGCGACCGTCGCGCACCGCGACAAATCCTTTGGCGTCGAAACCGCTGGCCGGGTCGAGGATGCGGGCTCCTTCGATCAGCAGGGAGGGCTCATTTTGCGAGTTCATTTTCGCCGCCCCTGGCGCGGCATTGGCGCTTTTGATCTGGCCGGGCGTTCCACTGGACTCTCATCATTTCCGTCTCGCCCCAAGATCATCGCCATCACCGCCATGCGCACCAGGATGCCGTTGCCGACCTGCTGCAGGATCAGCGAGCGCTCGCCGTAGGCGACGTCGCCTTCGATCTCGACGCCGCGATTGATCGGGCCGGGGTGCATGATGATGGCGTCGGGCTTGAGATGGCGGGCGCGCTCGCGGGTGAGGCCGAAGTCGCGGTGGAACTCGTTGAGCGAGGGCAGGAAGGCGCCAACCATGCGCTCCTTCTGCAGACGCAGCAGGATGACGACATCGGCGCCATCGAGGCCGTGCTCCAGTGTGTTAAACACGCGCACGCCCATCTGCTCGATGCCGGCGGGAATCAGCGTCGGCGGCGCCACCACGCGAATCTCCCGCGCGCCGAGCGTGCGCAGCGCGTGGATGTCCGAGCGCGCCACCCGCGAGTGCAGCACATCGCCGACGATGGCGACGGTGAGTTTGCCGAAACAGTCGTTGCCCGGACCCTTGGCGCGGCGGATCGTCAGCATGTCGAGCAGTCCCTGCGTCGGATGTGCATGACGGCCATCGCCGGCGTTGAGGATGGCGACGCCCGGCGCGGCGTGCTGCGCGAAGAAATGCGCGGCGCCGCTGGCATTGTGGCGCACCACGAACATGTCGGCCTGCATCGCCTCCAGCGTCTTGAGCGTGTCCAGCAGGGTTTCGCCCTTGGCGGTGGACGAGGCGGCGATCTGCAGGTTGACCACGTCGGCCGACAGGCGCTTGGCCGCGACCTCGAAGGTGGTGCGGGTGCGGGTGCTGGCTTCAAAGAAGAGATTGACGACGGTGCGGTGCTTCAGCAGCGCGAGCTTTTTTTCCAGGCCGCCGGTCTCGGCCGCGAAGCTGTCGGCAAGATCGAGGATTTTCAGAATCAGGGATTTGCCCAGGCCCTCGAGCGTGAGCAGGTGCCTGAGATGGCCGTCGGCGTCGAGTTGAATATTCGATGTCATCCTAGGCGGGCATTATGACCTACCCGCTGGGGCAATTACGAGAAAATATTATGTTTTAATATAATGTATATATTAAATATTAGTATATTAATAATAACATGATTGCTATGAGATATCGCAAGAGCGGGTGCCGCCGGATGCGATGCAGGCGCCCAAAATCGGCTTAGCCCAACTCGCGCAACCATTGCTCGAGAATGATCCGCGCCGCCTGACCGTCGCGATCGCCCTTGCGCACGCGCCGGTTCATGCGGCCGCTGGAACGCTGGTCGCGCAGCACATCATCGGCCGCACGCGAGGAGTAACGCTCGTCGCTGACATGCACCGGCAGACGGCTGTGCGTTTCAAGTTCGCGTGCAAAACCGCGTGCGGCGATGGTGATGGCCTGTTCGCCGCCATCTTCCAGCAGAGGCAGGCCGACGATCAGCGCCGCCGGTCGCCATTCATCGATGATGCGGCGGATCGCGGGCCAGTCGCCGGTCGGCAAAGTGGGCAGTGGCCGTGCGCTGCGCGTCAGATCGTCGCCAACGGCGGTGCCGATACGCTTTTCACCGTAATCGAATGCCAGGTAGACCGCGCCGCTCATCGCCGCTGACTCTGCGGTGAGGGCGCGGCAGCTCTCACGCGTGACCCGAGCCGGTGGAGATTTGCGTGACGTCAACGCCCAGCAGCCGCGTCGCCGCCTGCCAGCGCTCGCGCGCCGGAGTGTGAAACAGGATCGCTTTGTCGACCGGCGTGTTGAGCCAGGTGTTGCTGAGAATTTCGGATTCCAGCTGACCCGCGCTCCAGCCGGCGTAACCCAGAACGATGATGTATTCCTTCGGGCCTTCGCCCTTGCCGATGGCGCTGAGGATGTCGCGCGAGGTGGTGATATTCAGGCCGTTGCCCAGCGGCATGCACGATTCCCAGCCCGCCGGCTCGCGGTGGATGACGAAGCCGCGTTCGGGCTGCACCGGCCCGCCCCAGTAGACGGAGTGCTCGCTGTCGGTGATCGCCGGATGTTCGAGGCCCATCTGCGCCATCATCTCGGTGAGCTTGAGTTCGGTCGGGCGGTTGATGACCAGACCGATGGCGCCTTCGTCGTTGTGTTCGCACATCAGCGTGACGGAATGATCGAAGTTTTCGTCCTCCAACCCCGGCATCGCGATGAGAAACTGGTTCTTGAAGATCGATTCCGTAGCCATGCGGCTAGTATCCGGTCCGGATGCGGACATGACAAGCCGCGGGCGAAATCTTGCGCTTTTACGGCAACGCTGAATAAGTGTCGCGAGCGAAGGCAGGTCGCGTGAGGACGGGGCGCAGGAGCCGCAGTGTACAGACGAGTACATGAGGGTGAGGGCTGGTTCAGGCGAAGCACTGCTTCGCCAAGTCCGAACGAGCACCGCCCTCGCGCGAGAGTGAACACGACCGAAGCACTGCTTCGCAGCGTGTGAACGAGCGCAGTAGCTTATTCAGTGTTGCCCTAGAGTCTCTGTTCGATCGCGGCCATCAATTGACCGCCGATATCGGTGCCATGTGCGGCATCGATTTCGCGTGCGCAGGTCGGAGAGGTGACATTGATTTCGGTGAGGTAGTCGCCGATCACGTCCAGCCCCACGAACAGCAGCCCCATCTCCTGGAGACGCGGCCCGACCTGGGC
>JBOICJ010000225.1:0-15476 GCA_050740035.1 Stenotrophobium sp.
GGTCTGGCCGTTGGCGCACACCGGCAGCGGCAACTCGCCGCGGTTGAGATAGATCTTGTTGACCAGTTGCGGCTGCGCGTGCTGCCACTCGATGCCGGAGTCCATGATCGCGTTGACCACGTCCGGCCGGCCGGTGCTGACCTCCCAGGCGCGATTGGCCGCGGGGCCTTCGACGCCGTAAAACTCCTGCGGATTGTTGGCCACCAGCGGGTCATAGCTGGCGGTCAATCCGACCGGTTCGCGATAGTCGGTGAACTTGAAATTGGTGCAGTCGAAATTCGGCGGCAGGTCGTTCACCGAAGTCTTGCCCTGCGAGCAATCGCCGTTCTTGATGAACAGGTAGCTGGCGTAGTCGTCGGCATCGGCCGCCGGCGTGATGCCGTAGGGCAGCAGGCCCTGTCCCTGGCTCTGACCGCTGACAAACATCAGCAGGGCGCAGGCCATGGCGAGGCCCGCACGTCTTCCGGTTTCGTGGAAAATTCTGCGCATGCCGCTCTCTCCCTGTCGACTGCCCATCGGCTTGCTTTGATTTATTTATTACAAGCCTGTAACTTGAAACTACTTACAGTTCCGTAAGTTGTCAACCGGTCAAATCGCACCACGCCACATGCCCCGGAAAAAAACATCGCCCAGCCGCCCGAACCCTCCACGCCGGCGCCTGACGCGAGCCGTCCGCGGGCAGCAATTGCTGGATGCCGCACAGCGGCTGTTCATCGAAAACGGCTATCAGGGCACCTCGATCGAAGATCTCGCCTCCGCGGCCGGCGTCACGCGGCCGATCATCTACCACCACTACGGCTCCAAGGACGGCATCTATCTGGCCTGCCTGCGCCGCGCCCGCGCCGACCTGGATCAGCGCCTGGGCGCAGCCGCCGGCGACGGCAGCGACGATCTGCGGCAACGGTTGCAGCGCGGCATCGACGCCTATTTCAGTTTCGTGCAGCACGACCGCGCCAGCTGGAGCCTGCTGTTCGGCGGCGGCGTCGCCATCGCCGGCAGCGCCGCCGAACAGGCCATGGCGCTGCGCTTTGAAACCGTCGCCCGCATCACCGACCTGCTGGCGCAATCGCTGCCGCGCGTCGCGCGGAAAAAGCTCGAGGCCTACGCTCACGCCATCTCGGGTTCGGGCGAGCAACTGGCCAAATGGTGGCTGCAACAGCCGCGCATGAGCCGGCGCCGGATCGTCGAGCAGCATCTGGAATTCTGCTGGCAGGGACTGAAGCTTTTGCAGCCCTGAGACCGCCACCCGCTGTTGCCGCTTGATGAATCATTGATGTTATATTTTATATAAATATTTTTAATATATTATATAATTTATAACATCATTTCATCCCCAAATATCAACAGCGGGTCAGTCATCCCGCGGCAATCCACGGGTGCCGAGATAGCGCAGTAACACCAGCGCCAGCAACCCGAGCAACAGCAGAGGCGACAGTGCGCCACCGCCATTGTTTTTAACAGTCACGCTGCCGCCGCTACTGCTGCCGGAACCCGAACTGGACCCGGAACTCGAAGAGCCTGAGCCTGAACTCGAACCGGAACCGGAACTGCTGCCACCGCTCGAAGAACCCGAGCTGCTACCCGTCGCGCCGCTGGAACTTCCCGAGCTGCCGGTTCCACCGGAACTGCTCGAGCTGCCTGAACTGCCGCCCGTGCCGCCGGAGCTGCCGGAGCTGCTCGATCCACTGGAACTTCCCGAGCTTCCAGAACTGCCTGAACTCCCGGAACTGCCAGAGCCACCCGAACTACCGGTCCCGCCCGAGGAGCTGCCCGAGCCGCCGCGCTGGACCGCAACCGTCACCGGATAACCCAGGTTGCCCGCCGCATCGAGCGCCTGCACGGTCACGCTTTGTGCGGCGGCATCGGTGCCGGTGAGCATAAAGCCCTGCGCGCTGCCCGCCGCCAGAGGCGCCGGCGGCTGGGTGCCGGCCAGCGCACCGTCGACGCGCACGCGATAACTGCTGGCGGTGCCACACAGTCCATCATTGCCCGGCGCGATGAACTGCACCTGCACGCCGGCCGCAACCGCCGTGGCGCTGAGCGCACCGACAGCTCCGGGTGGCGTGCCGTCGCGGTTGTAGTTGCCGCTGCCCTGCGGATCGTGGCGGAAACTCGGCCACTCGCTCTGGCACGGCGGCATGCCGGCAACCGCCCACTGGAACAGATAGCCCTCGCGCGTGACCGCAGCAATGCGACGATCGCTGCTGACCGCCGCCGGCGCAAACAGCCAGCCGCCGGTCACCTTGGGGAAGCCCGGCGCATCCTGTCCGGTAAGTCCGTCATAGGCGTGCAGCAGACCGAGGCCGGTGCCGGCCACGATCTGGTTGGCGCTGCTGGCGGTATTGACCGAGGCAATGGTCGGGCTCGACAGGAACTGGTAGTCGTCGGTCGTCACCGGGAACGATGGCAGTGCCAATCCTGTGGCCGCGTCCCAGGCGCCGATCATGTGGCTATACGGAAAATTCTGACCGACCAGCAGCAGGTTGGCCGCCTGTGCGGCGCCGATCTCGTACTTGACCACGGACAGCGGGCTGAGCAGCGCCCCCAGGGCCTTGCCGACGACATTGCCGACCACCGCCGACTCGAACAGATTGATCCCCGGCGTGACATCAGCGGTCGTCGACAGCAGACCCCGCACCGCCTGCTGCATGTTGGTGGCCAGGCTGCCATTGACGCCGTAGGTCGCCAGGTTGCTGGTCACCGGCGCCAGACCGGTGCCGGTGGCGCTGGCGACGATCCGCTGCGCGCCACCGACCTGCGCCAGCACCGGATCCTGCCCCGGCCCAATGAACGGCAGCGTGTCCTGGATGATGCCGCTGATCTTGATCGGCCAGCCCGGCAGGAACTTGCCGGTCTTGCCGTCGACCGCGTACACCGGCGTGTAGGTCGTGCTCAGCCCGCCGATGAAGGAGACATCGCCGCCGGACGGCAGCGGCAGGATGCTGCTGCCGCCGTAGACCTCGTTGGTGGCGACGACGATATCGTCGACGCCGTCGCCGTTGAGATCGCCGATGGCGGGGCTGTTGATCGACTCCGCCACCATCTGCTGCGCGGGCGCGACGGTGGGATCGATCAGCGCCAGCGGCGACCACGACACCGGCGTGCCGTCGGCGTGCCAGCCGTAGAGATGCCCGTCCAGCGACGGCACGACGATGGAGAGCGGCTTGCCCGGGCCGTCGAGGCGCGCCACCGCGGCCGAGGCCAGGAAGCCGCACTTGGGATGATGCAGCGGCTGGCTCTGCTGCGACGGTGCGCAAAACGCCGGATCGTCGCCGACCGGGAATCCGGCACGGCTGCTGCCGTCCGCATTGAACACATAGACATGCACGCCCGCAGTCGTGATGACCTCGGGGATGCCGTCGCCGTCGAGATCGGCGATGGTCGGGGCCCGTGGCGGCTCGTGCGGCATCGCCACCGCGCCGCTCAGGAACCCGGGCGCATCGGGATGCGCCACCGCGCGCGGGAACGCATCGGTGGACACCGGCCAGCCCGGCAGCTCGCTGCCATCCGGCTCGTAGGCGTGGATCAGGCCGTCCTCGGTCGGCACGACCAGTTCCTGCACGTTGTCGCCGTTGAGATCGGCGTAGCGGATCGGCGCTTCGCCGCCGGTACCCAGGCGTTTCGGGTAGCCGGGCAGCAGATTCTGTCCGTCGGGAATCGCCGTCAGCACCTTGCGATCGACGCCCGGCAGATTGCCGGGATGCGCCGGATCGGTGACGGTGAGGCGCACCGTGAACTGGTCCTGATACGGATTGCGCGAAGTCAGGGAAAACAGCGGGCCACCGGTGTCCAGCGGCACGATGAATTTCGCCAGCGCCGCACGCACCGCGGCGAGATCGACCGCGCCCAGGTCGGTGATCGTACCGCCGGCGTCGCCTTCCTTGACCGTGGTCCAGCTGGTTGGCGCCAGGCCGGCACCCCACTCCAGCTTGTAGTGGAATGTCCCGCCCTCGGCACGGCGCGCGCGCGCCAGGCCGGCGATCTCGACGCTCGCGCCGGTGACGGGCGCAAACCAGTCGGGCGTATCGATCGCGGCCTCCGGCGGAATGTTGCCGTCCTTGACCGCCTGCACCGCCGCGCCGAGGTTGGCGCGGCCGTAGCCGAAGTGCATGTCCCAACCCGGCTGCGCCGCATCCGGCAGGCCGATGCCCAAGGTGTTAAGCGCGGTCACGTCCTCGGCGGTCTGCTCCAGGATTTCGCGCGTCTCGTCGGCCGACAGCGGCGGCTGCACGTTGAAATCGAGTCCGGCGCTGACGACCAGGCCGGCGGCACCGGACGCCTTGCCGGTGTTGACCGAACCGGTGGGGCCTTCCATGGCGATCGAGCTGTGGCCGCCGTATTGCGTGGTATTGGCGCCGCGGAAATAAGTGCCGACCGGCACGTTGCTGCCGACGCACACGCCCTGCGTCGGCGGCAGATTGGCCAGCAGAGTGCCGCAGATGAAGGACTTCGCCTGCTGGAACTGCGCGTTGTCGATGCCCAGGCCGACGCTGTCCGGCACCGTGCCCTGGATCAGCATGGTGTGGTTGTAGTTGGCCGGATAATTGTGATTGCCGGTATTGAGGTCGTCGCCGGAATAGGTCTGCACCAGACCCTTGCTGTAGGCGTACTGCGAAGCGGCTTCGGCAAACGCCGAGTGATACAGGCCGCCGTCGGAGCCCTCGATCACGCTGACGTGATTGTCGGCGGCGTACATCATCGCCAGGCCGAAGGTATTGCCGTCGGAAACGAACGTGTCCCAGACCCGCAGCGGCTCGAACTGACAGCGCGGGCAAACGCCGATGTCCTCGCCGTTTTTGCCGTCCTGCACGGCATCGTTGGCGCGGCCGGAGCCATGATTGGACGCGGCAAAATAACTGGAACAATCGGTCGGGTCGTTGTTGTCGTCAAAAAAATTCCAGCCGACGATGTCGTTGGCATAGCCATTGCCGTCGTTGTCGAACTGTCCGTTCGCGGCGCACGACGCCACCGCGCGATTGCTGATCTGACAGTGCCCGAACGCCTGCAGGATGTCGTAACCGGTGATCGCGCCGCCGCAGCTGGTGAATGCGCGCCCGACGCGCGGATCGTTGGCGTAGTCATCGACGTCGACCGCGCCATTGCCGTTCAGGTCGAACCCATTCAGGCCCGCCTTGGCGTCGGGCTGGCCTTGCGCATTTTCCGGCAGCGGCAACTCGCCGGTGTTGAGGTGGATCTGGTCGCGCAACCCGCACTGGCTCCACTTGATGCCGGTATCGAGGATGGCAATGGTCACCGCCGGATTGCCGCGCTCGATCTTCCACGCGCCCGCGGCGTTGAAGCCCGAGATCTGCGGCTTGCCGAAACGCGCGCTGTCGGACGGGTCGAGATACAGCGCCGTCACACGCGACAGCGCGGAGGCAAATCCGAACAGATCGAAGCGTTCGTCGTAGATGTCGGAGCAGCGCTCGGACACCGGCAGCAGCGTATCCGGTTCGGCGCAATCGTAATCCGGAACCACCGGCGTATCCTGCCGCTGCACATTGACGGCGGCGAACTGCTGCGCGGTATCGCTGGACGCCGGATGCTCGAAACTGCTGCCGGCAGCGAGCGCCGCCACGGCCACCAGCATCAGCGGCAATCCTGCGAACAGCCATCCGCGACGCGGCTCATGCAAACGATTCATTCTGGTTCCATCCCGATGGGTTCGGATATCGACTCGGATTTCGACAGCCTCAAGGCGCCGGCACGAAGCCGCGCGTGACGCAGGGCTTGCCGCCGCAGGTGTCGTTGAAGACGCCGTCCGGTCGCAGGAAACTGGATTTCATCTCGCGCGCCTGCAGCGTGCTGCGCGGGAATTCGTGCGGATCGGCGCCATAGCCCAGCTCCGGTCGCGGTGGCCGGTTGTCGATCGGCGGCGGCGCGACGCCATTGGCGCTCGGCGTGCCGTCGGCATTGACGGTCGGGCCGCTGTCCCAGACCGTCAATGCGTTACCGGCGTAGGGCGCATCGGTCGGGATACAGGCCAGTCCGTAGTACGGCTGGTCATCCGGGTGACGGCGATTGCGGCCGACATCCGGGTGCACGCGCGCCTCGGCCTCGACCGCGGGATTGGCACCGGTCGCCTGCACCGCCGGCCCGAGCTGGACATCGGTGCCGGCAACCACCGCCGGGCAATGCACATCGGCGCCGATGGTGCGGGCCAGCACCTCGGCGGTCCACATGCTGACCTGGTGATCGCCGAACGACGGTTGCAGCAGCACGCGCTTGGCCGGCAGTCCCGGATAGTTGTTGCCGGCACGCAGATGCGCGGCGTAGCCGTCGTTTTCCGAACGATCCCACAGCATCTGCATCAGCGACAGCACCAGTTGCTGGTCGAGCGACGATTCATACGCGGCATACAGCACCGAAGCGTAGGTATCGAAATCGACACTGCGCTGCAGCAGCGTCGAATAGTTCATGCCGGGCACGCCGAGCACGCCGGAGTGGATGTCCGGCGAGGTGGCGATGACGACGCCGCCGATGATGCCGCCCTGCGAATTGCCATCGTAGTAAAGCTGGGTGCGGTCGATGACGCAGTGGCCCTTGCTGTCCTGGAACGCGGGGTTGGTGCAGAAACCATCCGGCGCGATCATCGCGCGGCCGAGGTAGTCGAAATTGAGCACGCCCTGCTGCACACGATCGGCCAGCGTCGGGAAATTCGACACGTCCAGCAAAATGGTCAGGACATTCGGCACGTCGCCGAAAGTGGGATCTTCGGAGCTGCGCCCGGCCGCCATGCCGATCCAGTCGGTGGCGCAGAACACCATGTTGTTTTCCTGGCCCATGTCGCTGACATTGCCGGCCCCCACCTCGGCCTGGCTGCCGAGCAGACCATGGCCATAGAGGCTCGGCCGCGCCGGATTCACCGAGGTCGCGGTCGCCGGGTCATTGGCGTTGTTGAACGCGCTGCGCGGTATCCGGCAGGTATAGGTGAAGGTCTGCGTCGGGGTCAGCGGGTTGCGGTCCGGCAGGCCGTCACCGTAAAGACCATTGGCGTCCGCTGCGTAGTAGAAACGCGAGCCGGCTCTGCCGCCCGGCAGCGTCAGGTACGACGGTACCGTGATGCTGCCGCGCACCTCGCGCGCCACCTCCGAATCCTGGCTGGCGGTGAAATTCTGCACGCCGTTGGCATTGCTGCAATCCAGCGGGATAGGCGAAGGAATTGATGAGGGCAGGCTCACCGGCAGCGGCAGCTGACAGCCCAGATCGGGGTTCTTGACGATGAACGGCGGCGACTTGCCGTCGCTCAGAGAGCCGAAGGCATCGCTGATGATGTGACGCAGCCGGCCGCTGTCGTTGCGCGTGCTGGCAACGGTAAAATCCCAAGCCAGGTACAGCGATTTACGCTCGATGCCGGCATGCGCCAGACGCGCGAACAAATCCTCCATGTGCGCACGCCGGTTATTGACCACCGGCAACGCGCTGACATGGTTGTCGCGATAAATCTGGAACGATGCCGGCGCTGGAATGATCTGGCCGCTGCCGTCCTTGAGATTGCGCAAGGCGACGATGTAGCGATGTCCCTCGGTGAAATTCACCGCCGGGCGGATGATCAACGCCGGTCCTGGGTCGGCCAGCGACAGCGGTAGCGAGCCGGCTGCGGCACAGGCGGTGTGCAACTGGTTGGCGATGCTCGCAAGCTGGTCGAGCGGCAAGCCGGCATCTCCGGCAAAGCCGGTCAGCACGCCAACGATTTTCAAGGGATCGCAGGCCGCGAACTTGGTGAGATTGGCGTCGAGCTCACTCCAGATCAGTTGGCGCTCGCCGGTGTCCGCATCGATCACCACGATCGGCTGGTTTGCGCGATAACTGTCGGCGATATCGGTGATCGGCACCGCGCCGGTCTGCTTCAGATCCAGCCCGGGCACTCGCGTCAGCAGGTCCTGGCCCGGCGAGAAACCATCATTGCGGTTCCATTCGCTCGGGTCGATGGGTTTGCCGAGCACGTTGCGCGGCATCGACAGGATATTGAGATTGATTCGACGGCCGGTATCGGTGCTGGCATCGGCCACGGTGAAATAATCGTTGGGCCACGGGAACAGGCACTCGTGCGTATCGAAGAAGTCGCAACGATCTGCGGTCAGCGTATCCAGCAGAACCTGGGTGTCGAGACTCGGCTGCGATGGCGGAATCCCGGATTCACCGCCACTGCTGGAGCCACTGCTGCTCGAGCTGCCACTGCTGGAGCTGGAACTGCTGGAGGAACCGCCGCTGCTGCTGGAACTGCTGGAGCTGCTGCTGGAGCCGCCGCTCGATGAACTGCCGCCCGAACTGGAGGACCCGACTCCGCCACTGCTGCTGGAACTGGAACTCGAACTGCCAGAGGAACCGCCGCTGCTGGAGGAGCCGCCGCTGCTGCTGGAACTGCTGGAGCCGGATGAGGAAGAACCCCCGGATGAAGAGGAAGAAGAACCGCTGGACTGGCCGCTGCTGGAGGCATTGCCACTGCCGCCGCTGCAACCGGCGCAAAGCATCAGGACCACGATAGCCCAGCTGATGGTCATGCCGGATCGATACGATTTCATCCCCACTCTCCCTTTGCGCGCATCAAACCGCTACAAGTGTCATTGCGATAATCTGAGTCTCGCACGGGCCGCAAACCCGTTGATCCGCTTCGTTGAGCCGATCTTTTATATTCGTGCCGGATTAGACTATTGGCCTTAGCGAACTTACAAGTCTGAAACTTATTGACTGACACGTTATATTCTTACGGGCGGACCGTAGACAATAGTAAAAAACAACTCTAACCCTGAATGGCCTGATAATCGGCTAAGTCCGGCAGCGGCCGGCAGGGCGATCTAGGAGACGGAATGGCGGTAAAAAGCAGCACTGACACCGTGGCGCCGGTGGACCGGTATATCGCGAAGCTCTACCGCTCTGCATTTGCCGTCACTCCCGACGAATATCGGGGCTGGGCATTGCGCGAGATTTCGCAGGTCATCCCGAATGACGGCGGCATCTGGGGCAGCGGCAGCGCCAGCCGCATGAAATTCCATACCTGCACCATCAACGGCGTGCCGGACAGCTACCCGGCAACCCTGGAAGCGACCGGCGACATCAACCCCATCCTGCCGCAGATGCTGCAAAATCTGGACGTGCCGGTGGACATGCGCGACGTCTTTCCCGACAACGAGTTCTTCAAATCGAAACTCTATAAAAAAGCATTCGCACCCAACGGCATTTCACGCATCCTGTCCGCGGTGCATCTCGACCCGCGCAGCGGACTCTACTCGCTGATATCCCTGTACCGCAGCGACCGCAACAATCCTTTCAGCGATCAGGACAGGGCGCTGCAACAGCGCATCACCTACCACCTCTACAGCGCCGCTTCGCATAACTTTTTTCTGCGGCTGGCGCAGGATCGCGAACGCCCGGTCGAATGCGCCGCCGCAGTGGTCGATCAGGAAGGCAGCTTCCATCAGGTGCAACCGCGGTTCCTCGACCTGCTGGAAAAACATTTTCCGGACCGCGATCCGTACACACTGCCGTTCATCCTGCCCGAACCGGGAACCCCGATGGTGATCGACGACCTTTGCATCCAAACCCAACGCGCGTCCGACACCTTCATCGTCTACCTCTGGCCCGCCGGCCCGCTCGATCATCTGACGCCGCGCGAGCGTGAAATCGTGCACGCCGTCGCCCAGGGTCTGTCATTCAAACAAGCCGCACGCCGCATCGGCGTTGCGCCTTCGACCGTCGCCAATCATCTGTATCGGGTGTACCGCAAGCTCGGCGTCTATAGCCGCACGGAGCTGGCGGTGCTGGTGTATCCAAAATCACCCTGATGCAGGACACTGCCGACTCCGCCCTCGCTGAAACATTCGTCGCGCGCCTGATACGGCTGCTGCAACGGCATCACAACCTGTTGGCGCTGGGCAGCTTCCTGTTTGGCCTGGCCAGCTTCCTGCTGGTGCAGCGGCGCGAGCACGCGGCACAAATACTCGTCATCGCGCTGCCGCTCACCTGGCTGCTGATGCTGGCCGAGAACAGTCTCGGCGAATGGTTTCGTGTTCGTCTGGGCATCCGGTTGCCGCCGGTATTGCTGCGCTATGCCGTGCAGTGCGCGCACCAGGAAACCTTTTTCTTCACCCTGCCGTTTTTCTTTTACACCACCACCTGGCGCTCCGGACAGGCGGTGTTCACCGGCCTGCTGGCCCTTGCCGCGCTGGTGACGGTCATCGACCCGCTCTACTACCGTCAGGTTGCGGCGCGCCGCAGCCTGGATCTGGCCCTGCATGCGCTCTCGGTGTTCGTCGCCACGCTGACGGCGACACCGATGCTGTGGCACCTGACCACCACGCAAAGCCTGCAGATCGCCGCCATTGCCGTGGCGCTGCTCTCCACGCCGACGCTGGCGCGCATCATCGGCGTGCAACGTCCGGGGCAATGGCTGCTGCTGGTCTCGTTGACTCTCGCGCTGGGTCTGACCGCCTGGCTGGCGCGGCCCTGGATCCCGCCGGCCACCCTGTGGATGACCAATGGCGTCGTCACCCACGAGGTCGATGCCGACGCCCGGATGCCACAGGACACCTTGAGCGAGATCACGGCCGAGGAAGCCAGCCGCGGGCTGTGCGGCTGGACCGCGATTCGTGCACCGCGCGGCCTGGACGAAGGCATCCATCATCTCTGGAGTCAGAATGGCACGGTACTCGACGATATCCCGCTGAAAATTAGCGGCGGCCGCGAACAGGGTTACCGCGCCTGGAGTTGCAAGCAGAACATGCCCGCCGACCCGCGCGGCCGCTGGCAAGTGCGGGTCATCACCGACGGCGGCCAGTTGATCGGCGTACTGCGCTTCACGGTGCGCTGACGCGCTGGCCGATTCAGTTACAGGTCACCGTTCCCGGTGGCGTCACCGTCGGCAACCCCCTGAAACGGCTGAGCAGATAAGCCAGCACAAACGGCGCGTCGGCCGCCTCGGTCGCGACGTGCTCGCCGGTGGGCGCCTGGAAGTAGCTGACAGTGACGCCGTCCTTGCACCAGGCATCGACCAGCGCCGTGGTGCCCGCGATCGGGATCAGCTCATCGAGCTGCGAGTGGTAGAGGAACATCGGGATCACCGGCACTTCCGGCGTCGGTTGCGGCAAAGACACTTTGGCGAGTGTGACCTTGGCGTCTGGCGTCTCCAGCGGAGTGGGCGTGGTGGTGTAATCGCTGGTCTGACCGGTCGGGGTCGCGGCACCGCCGGTGGTGGCGCCGGCACAGCCGTTGGCCATGGCTTTGAACGCGGCAACGCCCTTGGCATTCAGCACCGGCGTTACCGTCCGCGGATAGGCGCGATTGACGCCCTCAACCGCAGAAAAAATCAGACTGAAAAATGCCGTGTTGGAGACTAGGTTGCTGTCGATATTATGGATGACGCTGACCATCTCGGCCGGTGTCCCGCCAGAGGCCGCGCCGATGATATTCAGCTCCGGCGCGTAGGTGGATTGCAGCGACGCCGCCCATGAGGTGGCAATGGCGCCGCCGGAATAGCCGCTCATCCCCACCGGCGTCTTGACACCGTCCAGCCCCAGCGGCGCAAAGTTTTCGGCAGCGCGAATGCCGTCGAGGGTAATCTGGCCCGCCAGACGGCCTGCGGCGTATTCCGAGTACGGCCCCTCGTGATCGGGAATCACCAGCGTCCAGCCATTGGCGGTCATCATGGCCAGGGCCGAGGCCGTTTCGGCGACGATGACGTAGTCGGCGATGCTGCCGGTCATCGCATGCGACGGCGCGCACTGGCTGCCCAACGCATCTTCGGCAAACTGCCAGGACACCAACTCCGGCGTGGGCGCAATCGGCACCAGCGGCATGACCACGGTGGCAACGGCGGCAATCGGCTGACCGTTAACGTCGGTCGAGATGAATTTCAGTTGCCACGCCTTGTTGGGCAGCGGTGCGCCAGCTGGCGCGAAATTGACGGATCGCGAATCCAGGATCGTGCCCGGCGGCAGCGTCGGCATCGGATCAGGTTGCTTATAAAACGGATCGGGATCCGGGTTGGGCGGAAACGGAATACCGGCCGCTCCGCCATTCGCCGCGGACACGCTGGAGCCGGCGCCACAGCCGGCCAGTGCCAGAACCAGCAGCGCGCTTGCCGCGCCGTTGCAAAACCAGGTTGCCGTCTTCATCGTCGTGCTCTCCTCCGAATCGAACCCTGCCCGGCTCTATCGCCGGCAATTATTTGATCAGTTTGACGCATCGGCTCGCAGGCGGTCTTGACGAACTGCGCCACGCATTGCGAAATTGCGCCACTGGAGAGTGCATGAGCGGAGTCGAAAATAACGGCGCGGTGGTGGCAGGACGCTATGCCGGCGCCCTGCTGGAGTTTTTGCGCACGCTCGGCATCGACCCGAAAAAACTTTTCCCCGCAACGCAGATCGCGGTTATCGAAAGCGACGGCGCGGCAGGGCGGCTGACCGTGACCGAGTTTTTGCGGATGCTGCAACTCTCGGTGGCCGCGACCGGCGACCCGGATCTCGGTTTCAAGGTCGGCTTGAACGTGCGGCCAAGACACCTGGGCGTGGTCGGCCGCATCCTGATGTGTTGCGCCGATGTCGGCGAGGCATTGACGCAGTACGATCGTTATGTGCGCCTGGTACACGGCCTGACGCGCCCGCTGGCGCTGCGCCGTGGCACGCAGGTCGAAATGCCGCTGGACTGGCCGCAAGATTCCGTGCCGCCGCCCGCACTGGCGCAGTTGGTCATGGCCAGCCGCGTCGGCATGGTGCGCATGCTCACCGGCAAGGCCAGCGCGACCTGCGACACCGACTTCCAATTCAATCGCCCGCGCATCGCCGCGCAGTACGAAAAATTCTTCGGCGGCCGTGTCCGTTTTGGCCAGAAACAGACCCGGCTGCGCTTTCCGGCTGCGTACCTGAAACTGCCGATCCTGATGGCCGACGCCGAGCTTGGCATCGCGACCCGCGCACAAGCCGAAGCACAATTACGCGAATCCGAGGGTGAGTCGGAATTTCTATGCGCAATCAAAAACACCTTGGCGCAAGGCATGGCGGCCGGACGCACCGGCGTCGTCGACACCGCGCGGGCGATGGGCGTTTCCACGCGCACCCTGCATCGCCGCCTGCTCGAACAAGGTTGCGCGTTTCGCGTCGTGCTCGACCGCGTGCGCCGCGAGCGCGCCGAGCACGACCTGGGCAGGCCGCAAGCCACGCTGGCGGAAGTCGCGTTCATGCTCGGCTACACCGAGCAGAGTGCGTTTCAGCATGCGTTCAAGCGCTGGACCGGGCTGACCCCCGGCCAGTACCGTCAACGCGCACTGGATCAGTGAATCGCACTCCTGCTGGCGCTATGCAATCCAACAGCGATGTTAGACTCCAAACGATGAAAACAATCAGTCCCCAGCAACTCAAGCAAGAACTCGCTACGGGCGGTTTTACCCTGCTGGATGTCCGTCATGCCGGCGAGGTCGCATTGGCGGCGCTGCCCGGCGCGATCAACATCCCGCTCGACGAGCTACCGCGGCGAGTCGCCGAACTCGACCCCAAACAGCCGGTGATTGCCTATTGTCATCATGGCGTGCGTAGCGAGATGGCCGGACGCATCCTTGAGCGCAGCGGCTTTGCCGATGTCGCACATCTTGGCGGCGGTATCGATGCCTGGTCGCTGACGATTGACGAAGCCGTCCCGCGCTACTGAATCCACTTGCCTCAAGCCGGAAAACCCATGCGTCTCAACCTATTCTTGCTCGTCTGCGCCGCGACCTTGCTGCCGCGGATCGCCTCCGCCAACGAACTGATGCGGGTCTATGATCTCGCAAGACAAAACGACACCACGCTGCAGGCCGCAACCGCGCAGCGCGACTCCGCGCTCGAAGCCAGGCCGCAGGCACGTGCGGCATTGCTGCCGCAGATTTCCGCCGGCTATCAGCGCGGACGGGAGCACGCCAATTCCGACTACAAAAGCTTTGGCTCTCACGATGACGACTATCTGACCGATGGCCTGCAGGTCACGCTGAATCAGGCGATTTTCGACGGGCATGCCTTCGAGCAATTGCGTCAGGCCGATGACCTCGATGCGCTGGCCATTGCCAATTACAACGCCGCCGAACAGGGACTGGTGCTGCGCGTGGCGCAGGCCTACTTCAACGTGCTGTCGGCGGCCGATCAGCTGCGCGCCAGCCAGGCGCAGAGCAAGTCGCTGGAAAGCCAGTTGGAGCAGGCCAAACAGAGTTTCCAGGTTGGACTCTCTGCCATCACCGACATGCAGAGCGCGCAGGCCGGCTACGACACCGCTGCCGCGCAAGTCATCGCCGACCAGCAGGCGCTGGACAGCGCCCGTTACGCGCTGACGCAGATCACCAATTTTCCCGACGTAAAAATCGCCACGTTGCAGGACGACATCCCGCTGCCCTCGCCCGATCCGGCCAATGCCGACGCCTGGGTCGCCGCAGCCAAACAGCACAATTTCGATCTGCTCGGCGCCGAGTTGCAGGCTGCCGCAGCCAAAAAGGGCATCCGCGTCGCTTGGGCCCGGCATCTGCCGACCCTGGGCTTCCAGGCGCAATACACCGACGGCGAACAGGGCGGCCCACTGGGCGCAAAGCAGCGCACCAGCACCGCCCTCTTCCAGGTCAGCCTGCCGATTTTCTCCGGCGGCGCCACCCAGTCCGGCGTGCGTCAGGCCGAATACAACTACGACCAGCAGCAGGCGCTGCTCGAAGGCGAACGCCGCGCCGTCGAGAGCCAGACCCGCACCGCTTTTCTCGGCGTGCTGTCCGGTGCCGCGCGCGTCAAGGCGCTGAAGCAGGCGGTGCTGTCGAACAAGACTTCGGTCGAAGCCAGCGAAACCGGCATGCAGGTCGGTACCCGCACCATCGTCGACGTACTCACCGCGCAGCAACTGCTCTATTCGGCGCAACGCGATTATCTGCAATCGCGCTACGCCTATCTGATCAGCGTACTCAGCCTCAAGGCCGATGCCGGCCGGCTGACCGAGCGCGACCTGGCCGACGTCGACAAGCTGCTGACCATCACCGGGAATTAACCCCATACAAACCGTTCTGGTCACCGGCGGTTCAGGCTTCGTCGGACGCAATCTGATCCGCGCACTGGTCGCGCGCGGCGACCGGGTTCTGGCGCTGGCCCGCTCGGAATCCGCGGTCAAGACCGTCACCGACCTGGGCGCCACCGCCGTCAATGCCGATCTGGCAACGGTTACGACCGAACAGTTGCGCGGCTGCGAGATCGCGATCCATGCCGCCGCGATGGTAGACGACTGGGGACCGCGCACAAAATTCGAACAGGTCAATGTCGAAGGCACGCGGCACCTGCTCGACATGGCCCGCGCCGCCGGTGTCGGCTGCTTTGTGCATGTCGGCACCGAAGCGATCTTCGCGGTCGGCCCGCCGCTGATCGATCTCGATGAAACCCGTCTGATCCCCGAACATCCGTTGCCGCGCTACCCCGCCACCAAGGCCGCCGCCGAAAAACTGGTGCGCGCCGCCAACAGCCTGCAGATGCGCACCGTGGTGA
>JBOICJ010000226.1:0-2383 GCA_050740035.1 Stenotrophobium sp.
GCTTCAGTAGTCATGAGTTTCTTTCTTTAAATGCGAAAATTTGACTCCCTCTCCCCATGCGCTTTTTGCATGGGGAGAGGGCCGTGGTGAGGGGCATCTTCGACCTCAGGCGCCCCTCACCCTAAACCCTCTCCCCGTAAACGGGGAGAGGGAATTCTTATTTTTTCTCAGCTTGTGCGGCAGACGGCGTCATCGGCGGCGGCGTGCCCGGCTTGCGGTTCGGCATCCGCGGCATGCCGACGAAGCCGATCGCCATCTGTTCTTCCATCGCCTTCATATCATCTTCGGAATAGCCCATGCCAGCCATGATCTCTTTGGTGTGCTCACCAACCAGCAACGGCCGCCCCTGGACCACGCCCGGCGTGTCGGACAGGTTCACCAGCAAGCCGATCTGATCGAGCTTGCCGACATGCGGATGCGGGTAAGACACCACCCACTGGCGCTTCTGGAATTCGGCGTTGTCGTGCAGCTTGCGCGAGAATTCTTCGTCGACGATTTCCATCGGCACGCCGGCAGCATCGAGCTTCTTGAACCAGCTTGCCGCACTGTCGGTCTTGAGCTTGTCGCCGATGAGTTTCGCCAGCGCCGCATCGTTCTGCTTGCGTGCGTCGGCGTTCGCAAACTTCTTGTCATTGACCAGTTCGGGCATACCGAGCACCGCGAACAACTCATCCCAATGCGACTGCTCGACCAGCACAAAACACAACCAGCCGTTCTTGGTTTCGTAGATGCGGTGACCGGCGGAGTAGCCGACCTGGTCGCCACCGATGCGCGGACGCTCGAAGCCCTTGCCGTCCTTGGTCGCCACCGCATAGCTGGTGTTGAGCAGTGCGGCGTTGATGATCGAGGTATCGACGAACTGACCTTCGCCGGTCTTGTCGCGGTGATACACCGCATTGATCATCGCTATCGCAGAGAGGAAGCCGTTGCCGGTGTCGCCGAAACTGGTGAAGCTCCATAGCGGACGACCGACTTCACCGTGCTCGCCGGGACGCGACATGCCGCCGTCTTCAAACTGGATACCGGAAAGGCAAGCGCCGGTCTGGTCGTTGCCGGGCAGGCCCTGACGCACGCCGCGCTCGAAGCCGCGCGAGTGCGCGTAGATCAGTTTCGGGTTGATCTTCTTCAGCGATTCGTAATCAATCTTCAGGCGCTCGGCAGCGTCGTAGCGCATGTTGTGCTGCACGATGTCGGCCTTGGCGACCAGATCCAGCAGGATCTTCATCGCGCGCGGGTCTTTCAGGTTAAGCGTGATGCTCTTCTTGCCGCGATTCGCCATGTAGGCGATGTGCACACGGTGCCAGAACATGTCGAACAGGCCGTTGACCTTGATCACCGTCGCGCCCATATCCGACAGCAACTGCGTGCCGAACGGGCCGGCGATGGCCAGACCGAGGTCGAGCACGACGATGCCTTCGAGTGGAGCCCGGCGCTTTGCGCCGCCCTCACCCGGCCCTTGTGGGCCACCCTCTCCCGGAGGGAGAGGGGACTGCATCGCCTCGGGAGAAGGGCTGGGGGAGAGGGCCGCCGCAGCAGCGGCGGTGGCCTCGGCAATGATCTTCGCGGCCTCGGACTTGACCTCTTCGGTATTGGCGCCCACGGTAACCGGCGGCGCACCGGGCTTACCCTGCGTCAGACTCATGTTGTAGCCGTTACCGACGGTGCGGATGGTTCCGAGTTCAGCGTCCTGTGTCTCGGTGACGCAGCCATCCTCGATGAATGCGTTATCCGCCAGCGACTCCTCAATCGAGCGCACCGGCTGCATCGTCATCTCGGCAGTCGCCGCGGCCTCGGTCCACTCCTGCGCGGTGAATTTCGCAATCGCTTCGGCGAGGATCGGCTGGTAATGCGACATCACCAGGATTTCTTCCGGCCCGGTGCCGAAGCGATCCGGATCGTTCTGCACGGTGAGATTCGGCGTCGCGTTGAGCGTATCGCCTGCTGACGCCTGCAGAATGAAGCGCGGATTCGGCACCCAGTTGTGTATCCACTTGCCGTCCTTGCACTGGAAATGGCCCTTGGGCGAACGGTTGTTGAGAATCCAGGTATCGAAACCATCCACGTCACTTTTTTCCGCGCGCTGCCAGACGCCGGCGGCACCGGCCAACGCACCCTGCAACAGCGATGTCTCGACCCGCTGACCCTTGCCGGTGAGTCCGCGCGCGCGCAGCGCGGCGGAGATGCCGAGCGATGCGGTGAAAAACGCGCCGAGGCTCGGCCAGTGCGAAGCCACGAACAATGGCCCCGGACGCGGCGCGCCTTGCACCCAGTCCTGCGGAATTTCGAGATCGGGGAACGGATCGGGCAAACCATTCATGTGATTGAGCGCGCCCTCGGCCCAGCCGCGCTGCTCGAACATCAGGCCGGTGCGCGCCTGCACCAG
>JBOICJ010000227.1:0-2654 GCA_050740035.1 Stenotrophobium sp.
GGCACCTTGGCGCCGAGCGCGGCTTCCCAGGGCGCGATATTGACGATGCACTGGATGTCGCGGCCGTCCACCTTGAACTGGGAGTGGGGTGCGAATTCGATTTCCAGCAGCAGATTGCCGCCGTGTGCGCCCTGGTTGCTCAGGCGTATGGTCTGGCCGGCGGTAATGCCCTTGGGAATGCGCACGTTGAGGCTGCGGCCATCGCTCAGGTTGATGGTGCGGTGAGTGCCGTTGAAGGAGTCTTCGAGCGAGATCGCGAGCTTGGCGTGCGTGTCTTCCGCACCGGCATAGCCGCCGCCCATGTCGAAGCCCCCGGCATTGCCGAAGGGCGAGCCGCCGGCCGCGCCGCCGAAAAGCGTCGAGAAAAAATCCGAGAAGCCGCTGGGGTCGGCGCCGGCATGACCGCGCCGGCCGCGTCCGCCGAATCCGCCCTGCCAGTCCGGCGGCGGCGTGAACTGGCTGCCGCCGCGCCAGTTGGCGCCCAGCGAGTCGTAGGCCTGCCGTTTCTTGGCGTCGCTGAGGACTTCGTTGGCCTCGTTGATCTCCTTGAATTTCTCCTCGGCATTCTTGGCCTTGTTGCGGTCGGGATGAAATTCGCGGGCGAGTTTGCGATAGGCTTTCTTGATCTCGTCACCCGAGGCCGAACGCGAGACGCCGAGTATCTTGTAGTAATCCTTGTAATCCATGGGGGCACGAACGAAAAAGGGCGGAGCGGAGTTTAACCCGCGCCGCCCTGGTTAGAGACAACTGCTCAGTGCTTGACGGCGATCTTGCGCGCTTGAGCCTGCTGGCGCTTGGGGATCACGATTTCCAGCACGCCGTTTTTGCCGGAAGCGGAGACGCCCTCCGAATCCGCCGTGTCCGGCAGGGTGAAGCGGCGCAGGAAGCGTCCATTGCTGCGCTCGCTGCGTCGTGCCTCGACGCCGGACTGCTCGGCACGCGCCTCGCGGCCGCCCGAAAGCGTCAGCACACTTTTTTCCAGAGTGACATCGACGCTCGCCAGATCAACGCCCGGCACGTCCGCATAGAGTACGAACTTGTCCTTGTACTCTTCGATATCCACCGCAGGCGCCCAGTCCGCGGTCGCGGCGCTGGAGCTGTCGTTGCTGGCGGCATCGAAGGCCTTGCTGATTTCATTGAGCCAGTCACGACCGGCCCAGGGGTAATAACGCAGTGCAGTCATTGCGAATCTCCTTGGTGGTGACGGGATCATTCCCGGATGACTCAAGAATGGGTCGCAGCGTGAAAATTTCAAGGTCTGAACCGGGTGTTTCTGATAGGTTCAGCGCCTGTGATCCGGTTTTTCAAAGAGGCTTTATGAACTGGTCCGTGGTTGCCCAGAGCGGCGGTTTGCTGGTGTTGTCCAACGTCTTCATGACCTTCGCCTGGTATGCGCATCTGCGCGAACTCGAAGGCAAGCCCTGGTATATCGCCGCGCTGATTTCCTGGGGCATCGCGTTCTTCGAGTACATGCTGCAGGTGCCAGGCAACCGCATCGGCTACACCGCGCTGACGCTGCCGCAGCTCAAGATCATGCAGGAAGTGATCACGCTGTCGGTGTTCGTGCCGTTCGCGTTCTTCTTCATGAAGACGCCGCTGAAACTCGACTATCTCTGGGCCGCGCTGTGCATGGGCGGTGCGGTGTATTTCATTTTCAGGAATTGACGGAAGGTCAGAACACGAACGGCAGCAGCCACCACGTCCGTTTCTTGTAAGCCGCCCATTCCGGGTAGCGCGACATGCTGGCCTCCTTCATCGCCATGTTCACCGCGAACAGGCCGAGCCAGATATAAGCGAGCCAGACCCACGGCAGCCAGTGCCCGACCATCAGCGCGAAAGCGGCGTAGAGCATCATCTCGCCGAGATAGTTGGGATGACGGATGTACCGGTGCATGCCATCAGTGATGAGTCCGCGCTTGATGCGCAGAGTGAAATATTTCTGCGCGTCGGCGGCAATCATGATGACGCTGCCGAACATGCACAGCGAGATGCACAGGCAGAACCACGCGGGATCGGGCAGGGGATAGGCCGGTTGCGAGACGCCGGAAATCAGCAGCCAGCCGAAGCTCCAGTACATGCCGAGGCCGAACATGCCGGCCAGTGCGCTGCCCCAGGTGACGCGCACCTGCCAGTTCGGATCGGGAAACGCCATGTCCTTGAGCAGCCAGACCAGTCCGTAGGTACCGTGCATGGCGAGGTAGATCCACGCGGCTGGCGCAGTCGCGGTTGGGGTTTTGTCGGCATAGAACCACATCAGGAAGCCGAGGAAGAAAAACGTCCCGGCTTTCTGGGTGTTGATCACCCAGGAAAACTTGAGCACGCGTGGGCCGCCGCCGAGATCATGCAGCCACCAATCGTTGAAACGGCGCAGCGTGACGGCCCATGCGGGCGCGGCCGTTGTGGTGGAGGGGACAGCAGGATTGACGGTCGACATGGCGGTCTCCAGCGGGGTTTCCGGCGTGGCGTTACTCTATGCCCTGCCAAAGAAAAAGGGGAGCAGCGGGCATGATTTCCGTGGATGAATATCAAAAGCATGATGGCCTTGCGCTGGCCGCGCTGGTGCGGAAAAGGGAAGTTACGGCGGCAGAACTGCTGGAGGCGGCCATCGCACGCTACAAGCAGGTCAACACCAAGCTCAATGCGGTGATTATTCC
>JBOICJ010000228.1:0-7751 GCA_050740035.1 Stenotrophobium sp.
CCGCCCAGTGCTGCGCGGCCTCGAACGCCGGCAGGCTGCGCGAGGATTGGGCCAGGCTCCACAGCACCATCGGCGGTTCCAGCGAGACCGAGTTGAAGCTGTTGGCGGTGATGCCGACCGGGCCGCCGTCGCCGCCGCGGGTGGTGATGATGGTCACGCCGGTGGCGAAGCTGCCCAGGGCCTGCCGGAAGTTGCGTGCGTCGAAAGTGCCGTCTTGAGTCATGTCGGTTCTCCTGAGGGTGCGGCTTCATCGAGGGCGGCGGTCAGCATCAGCGCGATGCCGTCCGTGCTTTGCAGGATCACGCGCTGTTCGTGCGGGCCGCGTTCCAGCGGCCTGACGATGCGGGCGCCGGCGGTGAGCAGGCGTTGCAGTTCGGGCGCCATCGATTCGGCCCGGAATACTGGTAACGGTTGTTCGGCGATGCGCTCGCTGCCCGCCACCAATCCCAAGCGCAGGCCGCCGCTTTCGATTGCGGCGTAACGGTCGGCGTCGCGGAATTTCAGTTGCAAACCCAGAACGCCGCAGAAGAACGCCAGTGCGGTATCGATGTTCTGCACCGGGTAAAGCCAGAGTGTCGGTCGCATGCGCTGTCTGCCGTGAGGGTCCGGAGCCAGCGTCGCGCAAGCCGGCGGCGGTGTCTTCACCCGGCGGGATTCATGCGTTTGCAGGGGGATCGGCTCATCCATATCGGTATCTCAATACGGACGAAGTTGCGCCCGTGTTTGCAGTTCAGCATCGCCGTGAACCGATAACAGGAGGAGGAGACATGATCGGATTACGCGGGATGTTGTGCCGCAGGACGGCGGCAATGATGAAACCGGCGGCGCTGTTGATGCTGCTGACGACGGTGGTTGCCCCGGCATGGGCGGGGTCTTTCGATCTTGGCCACAACACCAGCGCGCAGTACACGCTGACGCTGGGCTATGCGCTGGCGATGCGCACCGGCAGCGCGGCGGACGCGCTGGTCAACGGGCCGATTGATCCGACGACCGGACTGCCCACGACCGTGAACAGCGACGACGGTGATCGCAACTTCAAGTCCGGCAGCCTGATCAACAACCGGGCCAGCGCGCTGGGCGAGCTGTTTCTCACGCATGAAAACTTTGGTGCCGTGCTGCGTGGCGATGCCTTCTACGACAACGTCTATCACCCGGGCAACGACAACGACTCGCCCTCGACCGTCAACAAGGGCGGTGCCAACGATGCGTTCAGTGCCGGGGCGCGCAAATACGATGGCGGGCGCGTGCGCTTTCTCGATGCCTACCTGTATGGCGATTGGTCGCTGGGTGGTACTCGACATCTGAACCTGCGTGCCGGCCGTCAGGTGGTGGCCTGGGGCGAGAGCGTGTTTTTTTCCGGTGTCGCCAGCGCGCAGGGGCCTGCCGACGCGACCAAGGCCAATGTGCCCGGCGCGGAGGTCAAGGACATCCTGCTGCCGGTGAATCAGGTTGCGATGCAGCTTGCGCTCAATAATCGTTTGAGCCTGATGGGCTATTACAAACTGCAATACAAGGCGACGGAACTGGAACCGGCCGGCGCGTATTTTTCAACGAGTGATGTCGTCGGGCCCGGTGCACAGTTCATCTACGGGGCGCCGGGCTTCACCATTCCGCGCGCCAGCGACATCCGGCCCAGCGATTACGGACAGTGGGGCGCGGGGCTGAAATTCCAGGCGACACAGGCGACCAACGTCGGCCTGTACTGGCTGCGTTATCACGACACCAATCCCGAGGTGCAACTGAACATCGCCGAGGTCGCGCCCGGCGTGTACGCGCCGACCAGCTACAACATCCGCTATTTCGACGGTATCCGCATGGCCGCGCTCAGCTTCTCGACCAGCGTCGGTCCCGCCAACGTCGCCGGCGAAGTCAGCTACCGCGATGGCGTCGACATGCTGGTCAACGGTGCGGCCGGTCCGACCGCTACGCGCGGACGCCTCAGCCAGGCCTTGCTGTCGTCGATCTACACCGTCGCGCCGAATTTCATCTCCCAGGAAATCGACCTGGTCGGCGAAGTCGGCTACATCCACGTCAACGGGGTTGATCCGGCCGGTGGCAGCAGCACGCTGACCAACGACAGGAATTCCTGGGGCTATGAAGGCATCGCCACGTTCAACTACCGCAACGTGTTTCCGAAATGGGACCTGGCCGTGCCGCTGACCTACGCCGGCATCGCCAAGGGCAATCCGGCGATGGCGGGTGCCTTCGGCTCGCTCTACGGCGAAGGCGATCAGCGCCTAAGCGTCGCCGCCAATTTTATCTATCTGCAGAATTTCCAGGCCGGTGTTGGCTACAACGCTTTCCTCGGTTCGCCAAATTTATCCAAGCGCCCCTACGCAGACCGCGACTACGCAGCAATCAATCTGAAATACAGCTTCTGAGCCTGGAGAGGACACAGACATGAAAATCAGCAAACTATGGACGGTGTGCGCGGCGCTGGCCGCGAGCGTCATGAGCGTGCACCCGGCGCTGGCCAAGGTCGGCGCGGCACAGGCCGCACAGCTCGGTGGCGACAAGTACACCTGCATGGGCGCCGAGCGTGCCGGCAATGCCGACGGCACGATCCCCGCATTCAGCGGCAAGTGGAGCGAGACCTATCCCGGCTACAACGGCCCCGGCAAATACAGCGCCGGCCCCTATGCCGACGAGAAGCCGCTGTTCACGATCACCGCGCAGAACATGAAGCAGTACGCGGGCAAGCTGACGGCCGGTGAGCAGGCACTGCTCACGCAGTATCCGCAGTCTTACCGCATTCCGGTCTATGCCAGCCATCGCGACTTCTACTACTCGAAACAGGTTTGCGACATTGTCAAGGACAATGCTGCAAAGGCGACGGTGGTGCATGACGGCCTGGGCATCGACGCAACTGCGGGCGCACCGGCTTTCCCGTTCCCGCAGAGCGGCATCGAAGCGCAATGGAACATGGTGACGCCGCACCGCGCCTGGACCGAGGAGGCGGTGCTCGATCAGGCGGTGGTCTATGCCGACGGCAACAAGGCCTGGGGCAAGGTGGTCTACAAGATCCTGTCGGAGACCAACGACCTGCGGCACATCCATTCCACGCAGGATCGGGTGGACTCGTACTTCTACAGCAAGACCCTGCTGCCGGCACGCAGCGCCGGCGAGCTGTATGTCGGCTGGAATCCCAGCGACTATCACAACAATGACCGGCAGACCTGGTTCTACAGTCCCGGCACGCGGCGCGTGCGACAGGCGCCGGAGTTCGGTTTCGATACGCCGCAGGGTGCCGGCGGTCTGCGCACCGTCGACGACGACCGCCTGTTCAACGGCTCGCCCGAACGCTACGACTGGAAGCTGGTCGGCAAGCGCGAAATCTATGTGCCGTACAACGGCTTCAAGCTTAACGATCCGTCAATTCACTATGACCAGCTGCTGACGGCCAACAGCATCAACCCGCAGGACATGCGCTACGAACTGCACCGGGTCTGGGTGCTGGAGGCGGATCTCAAGCCCAACTTCCGCCATGTTTACAAGCACCGCGTGTTCTATCTCGACGAGGATAGCCGGCATGCGCTGTGGGTCGATAACTACGACCAGCGCGACCAGCTGTGGCGCGCCAGTTTCGTGAATTATTTCTGGTCGCCGGAGATTCGCGGCTATCACGCCGGCGTATCGGTCTATCACGACCTCAGCGCGCGGGCGTATTTCGCCGACCGTCTGGTCAACGAGTCCGGGCACTACTGGCAGCTCAACCAGGGCGAACTGACGGCGGACATGTTTTCTCCGGATGCGGCACAGCGCAGAGGCCATTGATCCGTTTGTGCCGGAGCGTGCTCCGCACGCTCCGGACCGCGCCTGCGTGACCGGCGACGGCATGCGGGCGTTGTCGTCCTAACGGGTGATGTTTGACGTCGCCGGCGCTCTCAATAATGCGGGCACTATAAATTCTTGTGCGAGGCAGCGATGGAGCAGAACAAATTCCCCAAGGGTGCGGTGCTGGTGTTCGGCGGTAGTGGCGGCATCGGCCAGGGTGTGGCGAAATATTTTGGCGCGGCCGGCACCGACGTGGCGATTGTCTATTGCTCGAAAAAAGATGTCGCCGAGCGCGTCGCCGGCGAGATCAAGGCGCTGGGCCGCAAGGCCAGCACCCACGCCGCGGATGTGACCGATGCGGCGCAACTCAAGACCGCGGTGGACGCAGCGATTGCCGCGCACGGCCGCATTCACACCGTGGTCTGGGCCGCCGGCCCGGTGGTCGAGCAAGTCATGATTGGCGACACCACGCAGGCGCTGTGGAAGAAATCCATCGACATCGAAGTACACGGCTTCTTCAACGCGGTGCAGGCGACGCTGCCGCATCTGCGCGAGCAGGGTGGCGGCTCTTATGTGCATCTCGGCTCGGCCGGACATGTCTGGTTCCCGCCGAAGGACGGACTTTCGGTGATTCCCAAGGCCGCCAACGAGGCGTTGTGCCAGGGCCTCGCCAAGGAAGAAGGCCGCAACAACGTGCGCGCCAACAGCATCCTAGTCGGCGTGATCGAGGCCGGCATGTTCCTCGAACTGCTCAAGCGCGGCGTGTTCGACCAGAAGTGGATCGACGAAACCCACAAGCTGCTGTGCCTCAAGCGCTGGGGCCAGCCTGAGGAGATCGGCAGCGCCGCGGTGTTTCTCGCGACTAACGGCTACGTCACCGGCCAGCAGATTAATGTCTCGGGCGGGTTTGGTGTTTGACTCGAAACATCTGGAGATTGAGTAGGGCGGATCATTGATCCGCCTTCTGCGAGTATCGTCTCGCAAGGCGGAATACGCTGCGCTATTCCGCCCTACGACGCTCGTTCAGCGTTTGCCTCTCCCGCCGGGAGAGGTCGCGCCGCAGGCGCGGGTGAGGGCGCGCGATCAGGCGGCGACACACTTCGCTGTGCGAAGCGCGCTCACCGCACCTTCTCCCAGAGGGAGAGGGAATTTTGAGGGTGGGTTTTCAGATATTCCGTAACCTGTTATCGCACTAAGGAGAATTGCATGTCCCAGCGTCTCGAAGATATCGAAGAAATCCGCCAGCTCAAGTACCGCTACTGCCGTTGCATCGACACCGCCAACATCGCCGAGCTGAAAGAGCTGTTCACCGAGGACGCCAGCGTCTGCTACGTCGGCGGCAGCTATCGCTTCGAGGCCCAGGGCCGCGACAAGATCATCGAGGCCATCGCCTCCGCGTTCCACTCCGAGGCGATCGCCTGCCACCACGTCACTCACCCTGAGATCAGCATCGTCTCGCCGACCGAGGCAACCGGCGTCTGGTATCTGAAGGACTGGTTCCTCGATCTGCGCCACAAGATCATCACCGACGGTGCCGCGTTGTACCGCGACCGCTACGTCAAGCGCGACGGCCGCTGGCTGATTCACTACGCCAGCTACGAGCGCATCTTCGAGATCGTCACGCCGGTCACCGAGACGCCCAACATCACCGCGCACTGGCTGGCCAAGCACGGCCAGAAATTGCCTGCTTCTGCCTGAATCTGCGTAAAGTCGTTCGGCGTCAAGAATCTTGCGCGTCGTGCGTGACCAGTGCGCGATAGCCGCGACGCAGCCCGCCACCGGCGACCAGCAGCCACACCAGCAGGTTGATGTAGACGCCAACGGCCGGGATGACGTGCAGGAACTCCAGCTTCAGTGCCTGCGCCAGCGCATAGGTGCCGACGGTATACATGCCCAGCGGAAAGACGATGTCCCAGTCGTCCACTTCGTAACGGATCGGCACATGACGCCAGTCATGACGCCAGATCTCCAGCATCACCAGCAGTGGCACCCACCACGTCGCGGTGGCCCAGAAAAACAGCGTGAAGCCTTTGACGAACGGCAACAGTTCGGCCAGCGGGCTCGCCGCCGGTGTGTGCAACACGATCAGGCTGCCGGCCAGCGTGGTGATCGCCAGCGCGCCCATGTCGATCCAGTACGGCGGCGTGAACTCGCGTGCGCGCAGCGGGAAGAACACCATGCGGTACACCACCAGCGTGATGATCAGCAGATACAGCGCGTCGCCGAGCAGGTACAGGCAGAGTGCGCCGAACTGCCACGCAGGATGCAGCGACGACGGTTGATCGGCCACCAGCAACACCAGCAGCACCGCCAGCGCCTGCGTCGCCACCACGGCCACTAGCCAGCCGCCGTTGATGCTGCGCGTGAAGCTTGGCTTGATGCGCGCGGTGATGGTGGCGGCGAAGAACAGGTACGTCAGCAGCGCCCAGGACAGTGCGCCGAGCAGTGCCAGCACCCACGCCAATGTGGGCAGATACACCACCAGCAGACATTGACTGCCCAGTACGCAGGTCGCCGCGGCCAGCGTCAGGAAGCCGGCGCCGCGCGCCGGATCGACGAAATCCGCGACCAGATCGTGCCGGAAGTGCAGCAGGCGCAGCGCGGTCAGCGCCAGCAACAACAGCCACGCCAGCAGGTTGATGCCGAACAGCGCCAGCGCGAGGCGGTGCATGCCGTGCTGGTTGACGTCGATCGAGACGATACCGGTGGCCATGACCAGCGCGAAGCTGCCGGGGTTCAGGCGGTGCGCCCGATGCAGGATGAAATCGGCAGGCTTCATGAGACCTCCATGACTCGACGGCCAAGAGTACGACATCCTGCCGTCACCCTGCCTTCATGCTTGTTGAAGCTGCGCCTCGCGTCGAAGCGAATTTGAGATGAAGGCGGACGCAGAGGCGCTTGAGCGTCACCCGCTCGGCGCGGAAAGCAGATAAAGAATGTTATATATTATTATAATTTATATATAAAATATTATAATATATAACATTATTCCAGGGCAAAATCGCAAGAGCGGGTGGCGCTCTGCGAGGCTTTCGAGGACTCAATCCAGTTTGAGTTGTCTGCGCCAGTCGAGGCGGTCGCCGTGCACCACGTCAACCACCCGGAGATCGACTTCGTCTCGACTACCGAGGCGACCGACGTGTGGCCAGAAGCTGCCGGCGGAAAATTCACCGGCGCTGCAGCGCAAGTAAACGGGTGGCTCGACGCGCGACAGGCACGCGCTCGTCGCGCGTCGCGAAGCCAGAGGCATTTACGCTGGCAGCTTATTGCCGGAGGCTCTCCGCTCAAGGGTCTTTGCGCGCAAATAGAAAAACAGGCCCGCGCCGAATACCAGTCCGCCCAGGAACGCGGCGAGAATGTAAGCCCACAGGCGCTGCATGCCCAGGCGACGTCCTTCAATCAGGACGAACACGATAAACAGGCCGGCAGATGCAAACAGATCGGCGGCAACCGCCGACGCAACATGGTTGGCAAAAATGGACGATAGAAACAGCATCGGAGTTGCGCCATTGCCCATGACGAAGGCAATGAGGAATGCCCACGAGAGGATGGTTCCGATGAGGCAAATCGCGAGATAGATCGTGCTGGATTTCATGTGCCTCACTCCTGTTTAAAAATGTCCACGTACTTGGAAACTCTCGATGTTGCGGGGCTAGAACTGCTTCAGCGCGATCGCCTTGAGCACGGCATGCGTGCGGTCGCGCGCGTCGAGACGCGCGAGGATTTCGGTGAGGTGGTTCTTCACCGTACCGTCGGAGATGTGCAGCGCACGGCCGATTTCCTTGTTGGAGTAGCCGCCGGCAACCAGCCGCAGGATCGCGATCTCTCGCGCGGTGAGGTGCGCCGGCACCGCATCGTCGCTGAGGCCGGAGGCGCGCGCCAGCGCGGCGCTGACCGGCGCGATCAGGGTTTCGCCCGCCGCCAGCCGCAGGATCGCCGCGTGCAGTTCTTCCGGCGCGGCGTCCTTGAGCATGAAG
>JBOICJ010000229.1:0-9371 GCA_050740035.1 Stenotrophobium sp.
GAGTCGTTCGCAACTAGCTTGTTTGCAATAGAGTTTTACGAGGACCACTGCACCTCGGCATGCACGTCAGCTTTCCAGTCACCGTCGAAGCCAAGTCGCCCCCGAAAGCAGTGCTAAGACTATCACAACGGCACTTGGTTCAGCGATCATGGCGCATCGCGCGGGCTTTTTCACGGCCACAGTCGCGGTCTTTTTCGGTGGCACGCTTGTCGTGCTGTTTCTTGCCTTTAGCGAGGCCGATGGCGAGCTTGGCGCGGCCACGGTTCCAGTGCATATCGAGCGGCACCACAGTGTAGCCGGCGCGCTCAATCTTACCGACCAGTTGCGACAATTCGCGCTCATGCAGCAGCAGTTTGCGGGTGCGAGTCGAATCGGGATTGACGTGAGTGGAAGCGCTGTTCAGCGGCGTGAAATGCGCGCCGATCAAAAAAGCTTCGCGGTTCTTGAGGATGACGTAGGCCTCAGCGATCTGCGCCTTGCCATCGCGCAGACTTTTAACCTCCCAGCCCATCAGGGATATTCCTGCTTCATATGTTTGTTCTATGAAATAGTCGTGTCGGGCGCGGCGGTTTACGGCAATCAGGCGCGGCGCCTCTTTTTCTTCTTTGTTCTTGCTCATAGGCAAATTATAGGCCGAGGCCGCTACACTACGGGCATGAATATCCGCGAAAGCAGCTATGGCTACTGGACGTCGTCGAGTTCGTTCGTCTGGGTAGCTGCGGGTGCCGCCATGGGCATCGGCAACGTCGCGCGCCTGCCGTACCTGATGGGGGAATACGGGGGCGCGGTTTTTCTCGCCGCCTATATCGTCGCTTTGCTGGTCGTTGGCCTGCCGCTGCTGGTGACTGAGTGGATGCTCGGACGCTGGATGCGCGACGACCTGATCAGCGGTTTTTCAAGGCTGGCCGAAGCCGCACACGCGCGGCGCGAATGGATGATTATCGGCGGCTTGGCCTTGATCGGGGCGACGCTGATTCTGTCGTTCTTCAGCGTCATCGCCGGATGGAGCGCGGCGTATGCGATACGCGGGGCCAGCGGCTTGCTCAGTGGCATCAGCGCCGACAAGGCGCAGCATATATTTTTAGGTCTGGCACAGGACCCGGAGCGCGGACTGACCTGGCACACCATGTTCATGGTCATCGTCTGCGTGATCGTGGCGCATGGCGTGCGCGATGGCATCGAGCACGCAGCCCGGCGCATGGTGCCTGCGGCTTTCATCCTCGCGATCGTGATCTGCGGCTATGCGCTGCAGCAGGGAGATCCCAGTCGTGCCTTGAGCTATCTGTTGACGCCGAGCCTGAGCAAATTCGGCTGGCGTGGCGCGCTGGTCGCCCTGCACCAAGCGTTTTTCACGCTGGGGCTGGGGATGGGCGTGATGCTGGCCCTGGGCAATTACCTGCCGGCCAACGCGCCGCTCAAGCGCATGGCTCTGCTGGTGATTGCCATGGATACCGTTTTCAGCCTGATTGCCGGGCTGGCGATTTTCATCCTGATTTTCAACGCTGGACTGAAACCGGCTCCGGGGCTGGCGCTGACAATGGAGGTCTTGCCGCAGGCATTGCCGCAGAATCTTGCCGGCGCCCTGCTGGCGGCCGGTTTTTACACCATGCTGCTGTTGATCACGTTGTGCTCGGCGATTGCCCTGCTGGAACCGGTCACGCGCTATTTGCAGGATCGCCAGCGCACCACGCGGGTGTTCGCGGCCACCACCAGCGCCATGATGATCTGGTTCATCGGGCTGGGGTCGTTGCTGTCTTTCAGCGTGTTGAGCAACGTCAAGCTGTTCGGCATGAATTTCTTTGAGTGGGTACAAGCGCTGACTGCGAGCTGGTTCGCACCGGCTTGCGGGCTGCTGATCTGCATTTTTGCTTCGCGGATCATGCCCCGGGAATTATCCCTGGCGGCGTTTGGCCGGCGCGATTCCTGGCAGTTCGAGCTTTGGGGAAATGCGCTGCGGTATCCGGCGCGGATTGCGCTCATTGTTCTGCTGATCTATTCATCCGGTCTGCTCGACTGGCTGGCCTCGCTCTGGGGTCTGTGACGATGCCGACGTTGGAGCGATCTGCGTTGCTGGCTTTCAGCTCCGACGAGTTGTACCGGCTGGTGGGCGACATCGAGGCCTATCCGCAGTTTCTGCCCGGCTGCGTTTCAGCGCAGGTCGAACATGCCGAGGCGACACGGGTTCGCGCGCGGCTGGGTTTCCGGGTCAAGGGCCTGTCGGACAGTTTTGCCACTGAGAACCGGCTGGAGCAGGGCTGCCGCATCGAGATGACGCTGGTCGATGGCCCTTTTCGAAAGTTGTCGGGCGCATGGGAGTTCTACCCGCTGGCGGAGCGCGCCTGCAAGGTTACGCTGCGGGTGTCCGTGGATTTTGGCAATCGCGTGCTGGAAGGCACCCTGAGTCCCTGGTTCGGTCGGGCGGTGAGCGGCATCATCGATGCGTTTCGTCAGCGTGCACAGGACCTTTATGGCGTCCAGGAATGATCGGATCGCAGTCGAGGTGGCTTATGCCACGTCCACGCATCAGCTCTTGCTGAAGATCGAGGTGGCGCCGGATACGCGCGTCACCGACGTCATTGACCAGTCGGGAATTCTGAAACATTTTCCCGAGATCGACATCAACCGCTGCCGCACGGGAATTTTTTCGCGACCGGTCGGCCTGGATGCGCCGGTACAGGCGGGCGACCGCGTCGAAATCTACCGTGAGCTGGTCGCGGACCCGAAGCTCGTGCGCAGACAGCGCGTTGCAAAAGCGCGCAGGCGCGCCGGTTCCGGCTGAGCAAGAACGCGATCAGGGATTGGGAATCTGATCCGGCTCCTGCGTACTCGGGCCTTCGGGCGCCGGCGGACGCATCACCACGCCAGTATTGCTGGTGTCGCTGGAGTGGCGCTCGGCTTCGAGCGCATCTTTTTTCTTCTCGGCCTCGGCGGTCTTGGTATCGACGGTGCCGGCGCCCTTGTTGTTGGTCGCGTCTTCGACGCCCACCATGCGGCTCAATTTATCGCTCTGGAAATACAGAGTGACCAGGCGATCGCTGACCTGTCCGCGCGGCGAGCGGTAATAGCCGATGTAGTCCCAACGGTCGGTGGTGAACGGACTGGCCGCGACGGGCGTGCCGACCAGGAATTTCACCTGATCGCGGGTCATGCCGAGCTTGAGTTGGTCCAGCTGTTTCTGGTCGAGAACATTGCCCTGGCGGGTCGGCAGCTTGTAAATCAACTGGCAGCCGCCCAGGCCGATGGCGAGGACAAGAATGAGGAAAGCGCGCATGAGAGTTGCCGCGTGGAACGGGAATGGGATAATACCGAAAATCCGCCGGGCTATGGGCCACGATTATGGAATCTTCAGATATTCGCAATGCTGGCCTCAAGGTGACGCTGCCTCGGCTCAAAATTCTTGAGATGCTGGCGAGCAACCAGACGCGGCACCTGTCCGCGGAAGATATCTACCGCAACCTGCGCGACTCCGACGAAGACGTCGGGCTGGCAACGGTTTACCGCGTGCTGACGCAGTTCGAGTCCGCGGGTCTGGTCAAGCGCCACCACTTCGAGGGCGGCCATGCCGTCTTTGAGCTGGATCGCGGCAACCATCACGATCATATGGTGTGCAGCAAGTGCGGCCACGTCACCGAGTTCGAGGACGACATCATCGAGAAGCGTCAGCATGAAAAAGCCCGGGAACTTGGCTTCAGGCTGCATGATCACAGTCTCATCATGTATGGTGAATGCGTGCGCGAGAACTGCCCGCACCTGCAGCAAGCCCCAAACCGCAAGATCGGCTGATCGGGAAGAATGACAATGAAATACGGAACGACTGCCTTGGCCTTGGTGTTTTCATTCGTACTTGCCGCGCCGGCATTTGCCGACGAGAGCGCCGCCGCAACCGTCAAGACCGACGCAAGCAAGGCCGGGCACGAAATCGCGCAAGGCGCCAAGGACACTGGCCACGCGGTCAAAAAGGGCGCTGTCGCAGTGGGACACGCGACCCGCAAAACGGCCAAGAAGATCGGCCACGCCAGCCGCGATGTCGCCAAAGGCGTCGGTCATGCGGCCAAGGATGCGGCTACCGATATCGGCCATGCCACTCGGGACGCGGTCGACGACGCCAAGCAGTAAGCGCCGGCTGAAACCGGAAAATTCCCATCGGCGCGCTTCACCCGCTGTCGGGAAAATCCATGAAATTTTGTTATAAATTACTATATATTAATTTAATATATAAATAATATATAACAATAATTTCTTCATGGAGCGGGACAGCGGGTGACGGTTATCAGCTGGCGTTGGCCCGTTTGAGCAGTTCACGGGCATGCGTCAGCGCCGCCGGCGTCAGCTCCGCGCCGCCCTGCATGCGCGCCAGTTCTTCCACGCGGTCTTGATCGGCCAGCGCCTTGACCCGCGTAAAGGTCTGGCCGGCTTTGACTTCCTTGCGGATGCCAAACTGATTGCGGCTCTGCGCCGCGACCTGCGCCAGATGGGTGACGCACAACACTTGTCGCTGTACGCCGAGTTCACGGAGTTTCTGCCCGACGATTTCGGCGGTGCCGCCGCCAACGCCGGCGTCCACTTCATCGAAAATCATGGTCGCAGCGCCGGTGTTCTGGCTGCTGACGACCTGTATCGCCAGCGACACGCGTGAAAGTTCGCCGCCCGAAGCCACCTTGGCCAGCGGGCGCGGCGGTTGGCCTGGGTTGGCGCTGAAGTCGAAGCGGATATCGTCGTCGCCGTGCGCGCGTGGCCGTTCACTATTGGCGCTTTCCACCGCAGCCTCGAATTGCGCGCTGGACATGCCCAGCTGGCGCACAATGACGGTGACGGCGCTGCTGAAATTTTTTGCGGCCTTGCTGCGCGCGACGCTGAGTTTCTGCGCGGCGGCGCGATAATTCTTCAGCGATGCGGCCAATTTCCCGGACAGTGTTTCGAGGCGGCTGCTGGCCTGTTCGAGTTCTTCAAGCTCAGCCTTCAAGCGCAGCAGGTGCTGCGGCAGTTCCACGGGCTTGATGCGGTGTTTGCGCGCCAGATCGTGTATCGCGCCGAGCCTGCGTTCGATCTGTTCCAGATGATCCGGATCGAGGTCGAGCTGGTCCAGCAGGTGGCTCAGGGCGTCTGCGGCCTCACGAATCTGCGCCTGTGCGCTCTCAGCCAGATTCAGGCTGTCGCCGAAACCCTCGTGCAGCGGCACCAGCCCGGCCAACAGACTGCCGACGCCGGACATCTGGTCGTACAGACTGTTCTCGCCGCCGTAGAGCCGCTCCAGCGCCTGATTGCCGTCCTGCATCAGCCGCCCGGCATTGGCGAGACGGCGATGATCGGCTTCGATCTGCTCGAACTCCTCCTCGCGCAGATTCAGCGCATCGAGTTCCTGGAGCTGGAAGCGCAGATAATCCAATTGTTTGGGGTCGCGCTGCGAGGCGTTGCTCAGGCGCTCGATGGCCTGCTCGATCTCGGCATGTTCGTGCGCGGCATTGCCGACCTGCTGCAGCAGCGGCGCGTAATCGCCGAAGGTATCGAGCAGGTTTCGCTGCGTGTCCGCGCGCAGCAGGGTCTGGCTTTCGCTCTGGCCGAAAATCTCGATCAGCCGTTCGCCGAGATCGCGCAGTTGCCCGGCATTCACCGCATTGCCGTTGACGAAAGCGCGGGTGCGACCCTCCGCGAACACCACGCGGCGGACGACGCACTGGCTGGCGTCATCGGCATCGCTCAACGCCTGTTCCGTCAGCCACGCCTGTGCGGAACCGGAGTCCGTCAGCAAAAATTCGGCGCTGATTTCGGCTTTTTCCTGACCGCTGCGCACCAGGGCGGTGTCGGCGCGCGTGCCGGTAATCAGGCCGATCGCGTCGATCAGGATGGACTTGCCGGCACCGGTCTCGCCGGTGAGCGAACTGAAGCCGCTGGAAAAATCCAGCTCGAGCGCGTCGATGATGGCGAGATTGCGGATATTGAGATGGCGCAGCATGGAGTCGGCGTGCGTACGGTTTCAGGGTTGTATCGGGTGAATTATCCGCGCGTGGGCTTGCGGCAGGCCGTGCTCAGGTCTGTGCACGGCCCCAGTGCAGCTTGCCGCGCAGGATGGCGAAGTAATTGTAATTGGACGGGTGGATCAGATGCAGCGTTTCCTGTGCGCGGCTGATCTCGACGGCGTCGCCGGGGCTCAGGACCTCGCTGGTCTGGCCGTCGCAGGTCACCATCGCCTGGGTGCTCTCGCCACCGCACAGCACCAGCCGCACGACGCGGTCGCTGCCGACGACGATGGGCCGGTCGGACAGCGTATGCGGACAGATTGGCACCAGCGTGATGGCGTCCAGCGAAGGATGCAGCACCGGCCCGCCGCCGGACAGCGCATACGCGGTGGAGCCGGTCGGGGTCGAGACGATGATGCCGTCGGCGCGATGCTGGCTGATGAACTCCTTGCCCAGCCAGGTCTCGAACTCCAGCATGCGCACCGCCGCCTGGTTGCGCAGCACCACGTCATTCACCGCCAGCGACGAACCCGGCGTGGTGTGGCCGTCGGCATGGCGGATTTGCGCGCGCAGCAGCAGGCGTTTTTCGCTGATGTAGTCGCCGCTGAAAATCTGCGTGAGCGTGACCTCCATTTCCTGTGGATTGACGTCGACCATGAAGCCAAGGCGGCCTTGGTTGATGCCCAGGATCGGCAGGCCGGTGTGCGACAGTTCGCGCGCGGCGGCAAGCAGGGTGCCGTCGCCGCCGACGACGATCAGCAGGTCGCAGCGCTGCCCGAGTTCCTGGCGCGACACCGCTGCGCAATTCGTGCCTGTCAGCGCCGAGGCACTCTGTGTTTCAATCAGCAATGCACAGCCCAGCTTCGGCAGCAGCTGCGCCAATTGCGCAAGCGTTTGGCTGACGCGCGCGTCGCTTTGCTTGCCGATGAGGCCGACAGTCTTGAATATGGACATGGAGCAGGGTTCCGGGACGCGCATAAAGTAGCGGGTCGCAGGCAACTTGTCGAAGGCCTGCGGATGTTTATAGGATGACGCAGTCCCATGAAACGCTGAACCGATGAATACCACCCTGGACCCGCGCGCGGCCGAACTGCTGAAGATGCTGGTGGAACGCTATATCCACGATGGCCAGCCGGTCGGCTCGCGCACGCTGTCGCGCATGGCGACGATGGGCCTGTCGCCGGCGACCATCCGCAACGTCATGGCGGATCTCGATGAGCTGGGCTTCGTGGCCTCGCCGCATACGTCCGCCGGCCGCGTGCCGACGACGCGCGGTTACCGTTATTTCGTCGACAGCCTGCTCGCTCCGGAATCGCTGCCGGACGATATCTACGCCAGCATCGCCGACGAGCTGTTGCCGCGCGACCGCGCCAGCGACGACCGGGTGCAGGCGGCGAGTGCGCTGCTGTCTTCGATCTCGCGCATGGCCGGCGTGGTGACGGTGCCGCGGCGCAACCTCGCGGTGCTGCGGCGTATCGAATTCCTGCCCTTGTCCGATCGTCGCGTGCTGGCGATCCTGGTGGTGAACCAGCGCGAGGTGCAGAACCGCATTCTCAGCGTCGATCGCGATTATGGTGCCGATGAATTGGAGCGTTACGCCAACTTCATCAATGAGCATTTTGCCGGACGCGAACTGGCGAGCCTGCGGCGCATCCTGCAGGACGATATGGTCGAGGCGCAGACGCGCGTCAACGCAAGCCTGCGCGACGCGGTGCGCATGACCGAACGCGCCTGCGGCGGCGATGCCGAACCGCAGGACTATGTGCTGGCCGGCGGCTCCAACCTGCTCGGCTTCCAGGAACTGACCGACGTTGCGCGCCTGCGCAATCTGTTCGACGCGCTGGACCGCAAACGCGACCTGCTGTCGTTGTTCGATCAATGCCTGAACGCGCAGGGCATGCAGATATTCATCGGCGACGAGTCCGGCTATCGCGTGCTCGACGAATGCAGCGTGGTCTCCACTCCATACTATGTCGATGGCGAAGTGGCCGGCGTTCTGGGCGTGATCGGACCCACGCGCATGGCGTATCGCCGTATCATTCCGCTGGTTTCCGAGACGGCGCGTCTGCTCAGCCAAGGCTTGAAAGCCGATAATTGACCCCCACATGCTGTTTCGTGCCACCCGCTGTCGGGCGGCATGTCGAATTTTTTGTTTTAATTTATTTAATAATTTAAATATTAGTTTATAATATATAACACATTGCCGCCCGTGATGAGACAGAGCGGGTGACAGTCACGAAGCCCAGAGAGACCGTTTATGAGCGAGACCCCCGAATATCCACGCGTGAATCCCGACCTGACCGCAGGACAGGCGCAGCCGAATCCAGAATCCGGCCCTGAGTCCGAGATGGAGGCGCTGTTGGCGCAACTGGCCGACGCCGAGGGCCGTGTCGCCAGCGCGCGCGATGCGCAGCTGCGTGCCGCCGCGGAAACCGAAAATACCCGTCGCCGCCTCGAGCGCGAGACCGCGAACACCTTGAAATACGCCGCGGAAAAATTGCTCGGCGAATTGCTGGCGATTGCCGACAGCCTCGAACTCGGCATCAAGGCCGCCGACAGTCCCGGCGCCCAGGTTCAGGCCTTGTCCGAGGGTATGCACCTGACGCACCGCCAGCTCATGGCGTTCTTTGAAAAGAACGGCGTCAAGCAGTTGAACCCGGCAGGCGAGCCGTTCAACCCGGATGCGCACCAGGCCATGACCATGATGGAGTCGGCCGAGATCGCGCCCAACCACGTCGTCTCGGTGATGCAGAAAGGCTACAAGTTGCACGACCGCCTGCTGCGCCCGGCGATGGTGGTGGTCGCCAAGCCACCGGCGCAATCGCAATAAAACTCTTGAATCACCGACACACGACCCCACATCTCGGATAACACCAAGCAACAGGATTTTTGGAGCAAACACATGGCAAAGATTATCGGTATCGACCTCGGCACCACCAACAGCTGCGTCGCCATCATGGAAGGCACCACGGTCAAGGTCATCGAGAACGCAGAAGGCGAGCGCACCACGCCGTCGATCGTCGCTTACACGGACGACGGCCAGGTTATCGTCGGCCGCTCGGCCAAGCGTCAGGCGGTGACCAATCCGCATAACACCATCTTCGCGGTGAAGCGCCTGATCGGTCGCCGCTTCGACGACAGCGTGGTGCAGAAGGACATCGCCATGGTGCCCTACAAGATCGTCAAGGCCGGCAACGGCGATGCCTGGGTCGAAGCCAAGGGCAAGAAAATGTCGGCGCAGGAAATCTCCGCGCAGATCCTGCTCAAGATGAAGAAAACCGCCGAGGATTATCTCGGCGAAAAAGTTACCGAAGCGGTCATCACCGTGCCGGCTTACTTCAACGACAGCCAGCGCCAGGCGACCAAGGATGCCGGCAGGATCGCCGGCCTCGAAGTCTTGCGCATCATCAACGA
>JBOICJ010000230.1:0-11318 GCA_050740035.1 Stenotrophobium sp.
GGCAAGAGTTGGCTGGTCGGTACGATTCCCGATTCCCGATTCCCAATTCCCGAAAAACTGATTTCCACCGATCAGCTCCGCATTTTCGGAAGCCACAACGCCGCCAATGCCCTCGCCTCGCTGGCGCTGGCCGATGCGGCGGGCATCCCACGCGCAGCCAGCCTCAAGGCGCTGCGCGAATTTTCGGGCTTGCCGCATCGCTGCGAGTTCATTGCCGAAATCGCGGGCGTCGGCTATTTCAACGATTCCAAGGGCACCAACGTCGGCTCGACGCTGGCCGCGATCAACGGCCTGCCGGCGCCGATCGTCTGGCTCGCGGGCGGGCAGGGCAAGGGCCAGGATTTTTCCGAGTTGCGGCAGCCGCTGGCGCACAAGGGTCGCGCCGCGATTCTCTACGGCGAAGACGCCGGCAGGATCGAGCGCGACATCGCCGGCAGCCTGCCGGTGTATCGCGAAGCCACGATGCGCACAGCACTGAGTCGCGCCCGCAGCATCGCTGAGGCCGGCGACCGCGTGCTGCTGTCGCCGGCCTGCGCCAGTTTCGATCAATTCAAAAACTACGTTGATCGTGGCGAGCAGTTTCGTGCGGCGGTGAGGGGACTCGTATGACACGGCGTCGTGAGCGCATAGCGCGAACGCGGGTGCGGGAATGCGAGTCCTGCGCCGACAGCGCGTGTCTCACAGTCCGTATTACGACGGCGGAGGCGCACTGACATGAAATTCTTCAGCCAGATGCAACTGCCGCTGCCGCGCGCACGCTATGGACTCGACGGCATCTTTGTCGTCGCCGTCATGACCTTGCTGACGTGGGGGCTGGTGATGGTTGCTTCGGCCTCGGTGGCGCAGGCGGAGAAAGTTACCGGCGACCCGTTCTACTATTTCTACCGGCAACTGCTGTTCGTCGGCATGGGCATGTTTGTCGCGGGCTTGTGCTACTGCATCCCGATGAAACAGTGGCAGGAAAAAAGCGTCTGGCTGCTGATCGTGGCTTTGCTGCTGCTGGTGATCGTGCTGATTCCGGGCGTCGGACTGAAGGTCAATCACGCGCGGCGCTGGATCGGGCTGGACATGTTCCGCATGCAGGCGTCGGAGCCGGCACGTCTGGCAGTGATCGTCTATCTGGCCAGTTACATCACGCGCCGGCAGGCGCAGTTGCAAAACACGTTCAAGGGACTGTTGATGCCGCTGCTGCTGCTGCTGGTGCCGGCAGTCCTGTTGTTGCTCGAGCCGGATTTCGGCGCCACCGTGATTCTGTTCATGGTCGCTTTCCTGATGCTGTTCCTGGGCGGCGCGCGGCTGCTCTATTTCGGTGGACTGGTGTGCGTGGCATCGACCGGTGCGTTGATTCTGGTGCTGACCGCAGCCTATCGCATGAAGCGCCTGATGAATTTCACCGATCCCTGGGCGGACGTCGAACACAGCGGCTGGCAACTGGCACAGTCGCTGATCGCTGTGGGCCGCGGCGAGTGGACCGGCGTCGGGCTTGGCAACAGTGTGCAGAAACTTCTATATCTGCCGGAGATGCACACCGATTTCATCTTCGCCATCCTCGCCGAGGAGTTCGGGCTGCTGGGCGTCGTGATTCTGATTTCGCTGTTTACCACCGTCGTCTGGCGCGGCTTCGTCATCGGTCGCCAGGCTGAGAAACTGGACGAGCGTTTCCGCGCCTATCTCTGCTATGGCCTGTCGAGTTGGCTGGGGTTGCAGGCGATGATCAACATGGCGGTCAACATGGGCGTGCTACCGACCAAGGGGCTGACGCTGCCGCTGATCAGTTACGGCGGCTCATCGCTGATGACGGTCTGCGTGATCCTGGCGCTGATCCTGCGGGTTGATTACGAAAATCGCGAAGCCCTGGGCGGTAGTACCGCAGACAAACCGGTGCGGCGTGAGCGCTATGCGCGAGCGCGTCGTGGCGCGACTGCGATTGAAGCGCCGGAGTTTTCCTCGTGAAAATCATGATCATGGCAGGAGGCACCGGCGGACATGTGTTCCCGGCGCTGGCGGTGGCGCAGGCGTTGCGCACGCTGGGCCATGCCGTTGTCTGGATGGGCGCGCCCGACAGCTTCGAGGCGCGCGTGATTCCGCCGCAGGGGATTCCGATGGAGTTCGTGCGGGTTAGTGGCCTGCGCGGCAAGGGCCCGATAAAATTACTGGCTGCGCCGCTGCTGTTGTTGCGCGCATTGGCAGATGCATTGGCCGTATTGCGCCGTCAACGGCCCGACGTCGTGCTGGGCATGGGCGGTTTCGCGGCCGGCCCCGGCGGACTCGCGACCTGGCTGACCCGGCGACCGCTGGTGATCCACGAGCAGAATGCCGCCGCCGGACTCACCAACCGCCTGTTGGCGCGGATCGCCACGCGGGTGTTGCAGGCGTTTCCCGGAGTGTTTCGCAATGCGGTCACGGTCGGCAATCCGGTGCGTGCAGGATTCGCCGAACTGGCGCCGCCGGCGCAGCGGCTCGCACATACGGGCGCGGCGAGGGTGCTGGTGATTGGCGGCAGCCAGGGCGCACGGGCGCTCAACGAACGCATGCCGCAGGCGCTGGTGCTGATCCCCGCGACGCAGCGTCCGGAAGTCCGGCACCAGGCTGGGCGCACGCTGGAGATTGCGCAGCAGGCCTACAGTCAACACACGGTGGATGCCGCAGTGGTGGCGTTCATCGACGATATGCCGGCGGCCTATGCCTGGGCCGATCTGGTGGTCTGTCGTGCCGGCGCTTCAACGGTGGCTGAGCTGGCCGCCGCCGGTTGCGCTGCGCTGCTGGTGCCGTTCCCGCACGCGGTCGATGACCATCAGACGCGCAATGGCGAATTTCTGGTGCGCGCCGGTGCTGCCCTGCTGGTGCAGGAGTCCGATCTCACCGGCGAAAAACTGGCAACGCTGCTGCAGGGCCTGCTCGGCGACCGCGCGCGTTTGCTGCAAATGGCGCAGGCGGCACGCCAGTGCGCCACACCCGATACGGTCGGCAAAATCGTCAGCACATGCTTGACCTGTGCTGCCACAGGAGTTCGCGCATGAACCGTGACGGTAAATCGCATCCGCTCAGGAGCGCACCGATGCGCCGGGTACGGCGCATCCACATGCTCGGCATCGGCGGCTCCGGCATGGCCGGCATCGCCGAGGTGCTGCTCAACCTGGGTTATGAAGTCAGCGGCACCGATCTCAAGCAGAGTGCGGCCACGCAAAGACTGGAAAAGCTGGGTGCAAAAGTGCAAATCGGGCATCGCGCCGAGAATGCGCACGGGGTCGATGCGGTGGTGGTTTCCACCGCGGTCAAGCAGGGCAACCCGGAACTGGAATACGCCCGCGAGCACCGCATCCCGATCGTGCGCCGCGCCGAGATGCTGGCCGAGATCATGCGCTTCCGTTACGGCATCGCCATCGCCGGCACGCACGGCAAGACCACCACCACCAGCCTGGTCGCCAGCGTACTGGCCGAGGGCGGTCTCGATCCCACCTATGTCATCGGCGGCAAGCTCAAGAGCGCCGGTGCCAATGCGCGCCTGGGCGAAGGCTCCTATCTGGTCGCTGAGGCCGATGAGAGCGATGCCTCGTTCCTGCATCTGATGCCGATGATGGCGGCCGTGACCAATATCGACGCCGACCACCTCGAAACCTACGGCGGTGATTTCCGCAAGCTGAAAGCGACGTTCATCGAGTTCCTGCATCGCCTGCCGTTTTATGGTCTGGCGGTGATGTGTGTGGACGATCCGGTGGTGCGTGAACTGTTGCCGGCGATCGGCCGTCCGATGGTGACCTACGGTCAATCGGCCGATGCCGATCTGCGCGTCAAGGATATTCGCGCAGAGGGGGCCAGCACCCATTTCACCGTGGTTCTGCCGGATGGTCGCAGCGAAACGCTGCATCTCAATCTGCCGGGCCTGCACAACGTGCTCAATGCGCTGGCGGCGATCTGCATCGCCCACGAACTCGGCGTGAACTTCGACGCTATCCGCCGCGCGTTCACCCGTTTTGAAGGTGTTGGCCGCCGCTGCGAGCCGCACGGGACACTGAATTTCGCCAAGGGCTCGGCCTTCCTGGTCGACGACTACGGGCACCATCCGCGCGAGATCGCCGCGACTTTCCAGGCGATGCGTGCTGCCCACCCGAAGCATCGGCTGGTGGTGGTGTTCCAGCCGCACCGCTACAGCCGCACGCGCGATCTGTTCGATGATTTCTGCGAAATACTGTCGCAGGCGGATGTCCTGCTGCTGTGCGAAGTCTATGCCGCCGGAGAAGAACCGATCGACGGCGCCGACGGCCGTGCCTTGGCGCGCGGCATCCGCGCACGCGGTGTGGTGGAGCCGGTGTTTCTTAAGAGCGTGCAGGAAGTGCCGCAGGCGCTCGAGGCCGTGCTCAAGGATGGCGATCTGGTATTGACGCTGGGTGCCGGCGATGTCGGCAGCGTGCCGGCCCTGCTGGCGCAGCATTTCCAGAAAGGTCCGGCATGAACGGCCACTTGCTCCGTAATGAGCCGATGTCGCGCCATACCTCTTGGCGGGTCGGCGGCGCAGCCGACCGGTATTACGAACCCGCGGATCGTGACGATCTCGCGCAGTTCGTGCGCAGTTTGCCTGCGGGCGAACCGGTTCTGTGGATAGGGCTGGGCAGCAACCTGCTGGTTCGCGATGGCGGCATCCGCGGCACGGTCATCGGCCTGCATGGTGCGCTGGAAAAGCTGGATAAATCGGATGCCACCGGCATCTACGCGGAAGCCGGCGTGCACTGCGCACGTCTGGCCAAGTTTTCAGTCGGCGAAAAATTGGCGGGCGCGGGGTTCTTCGCCGGTATCCCCGGAACCGTGGGCGGCGCGCTGGCGATGAATGCCGGTGCCCACGGCGGCGAAACCTGGGAAGTGGTGCAGGAAGTCGAAGTGATGTTCCGCGACGGGCATTGCGACTGGATTCCACGCAGCGAATTTCACTACGGCTATCGTCATGTCGAATGGCTCGAGGACATGATCGGTTTCGTCGCTGCGCGTTTTCGCTTTGCGCCCGATGCCGACGGCAACGCCGAGCGCGACATGAAAACCTGGCTGGCAAAGCGCAAGGCGACACAGCCGGTCGGCAAGCCCAGTGCCGGCAGCACCTTCCGCAATCCGCCTGGCGATCATGCGGCGCGTTTGATCGAAGCCTGTGGCCTCAAGGGTTATCGCATCGGTGGCGCCGAGATATCGACGCTGCATGCCAATTTCATCATCGCCCAGGACGGCACGCGCGCATCGGATATCGAGGCGTTGATTGCGCATGTGCGCAGGGTGGTCAAGCAACAACAGGGCATCAGCCTCGAGCCCGAGATACGAGTCGTCGGAGAGCACGGACATGCGTAGGCCAGTGAGCAATCCCAAGGCATTTGGCCGGGTGGCGGTACTGATGGGCGGCTGGGGCGCCGAGCGCGAGGTATCGTTGTGGAGCGGCCAGGGTGTGCACGAGGCCTTGCGCTCGAAAGGCGTCGACGCCGTTGCCGTCGATCTCGATCGTCAGGCTTTGCTCAAACTCGGCGAACAGAAATTCGACCGCGCCTTCAATGTCATTCATGGTACCGGCGGCGAAGATGGCACCCTTCAGGCGGTACTCGATCTGCAAGGCTTGCCGTATACCGGCAGTGGCGTGCTGGCCTGCGCGCTGGCGATGGACAAGCTGCGCACCAAGCGCATGTGGAAGGCGGAGGGTTTGCCGACACCCGACTACACGGTCATGCAAAATTCGCAGGACCTGGAAACCGCGGCACAGCGCTTTGGATTTCCGCTGATCGTCAAGCCTTCGGAAGAAGGATCCAGCGTCGGGGTCAGCAAGGTCAAAACTGCGCAGCAGTTGCAGCCGGCGTTCGATCTGGCGCGGGGCGAGCAACACCGGCTGGTCATGGCCGAGCAGTTCATTGCCGGCCAGGAATTCACCTGCGCGGTACTCGATGGCGAGGCGCTGCCGCTGATCCGCATCGAGCCGGATGGCGAGTTCTACGACTACCACGCCAAGTACGTCTCTAACGAGACCCGCTATCACTGCCCCGCCGGCTTGCCCGCGGAGCAGGAGTCGCGCCTGCAGGATATCTGCGTCCGGGCTTTCGAGCAGATTGGCGCGCGTGGCTGGGGGCGCGTCGATTTCATGCTCGACGTTCAGGGTAATCCCTGGCTGATCGAGGCCAATCTGGTGCCGGGCATGACGGCGCACAGTCTGGTGCCGATGGCGGCAAAAGCGCACGGCATGAGTTACGCCGATCTGTGCTGGGCGCTGCTGGAAACCACGCTGGGTGGACGTGATGAGCGCTAGCGCCATGGCCGCCGAACGAATCGATGTCAGCAGCATCAAGCTGCGCCCGCTGCTGACCGGATTGTCGTCGCTGCTGTTGCTGCTGGGCATCGCCGCGCTCTGGCCGGTGGTGCGTGGCATCGGTGCGGTGTCGCGTTTGCAGGTCGTGGGGGATTTCAATCATGTCGGCCCGCTGGCCGTGCGTGCCGCGATTGAAGATCAATTGAAGACGGGTTTCCTGGGCCTGGACCTCGACGCCTTGCGACGCAGTGTCGAATCCCTGCCCTGGGTCGAGCAGGCGCGCGTCGAGCGCGTCTGGCCGGCTGACGTCCGCGTCCGCGTCTGGGAACGCAAGCCTTATGCGCGCTGGGATGACAAGCAACTGCTGAGCACGCGCGCGGTGCCGTTCACGCCGAAGCCCGCCGATATTCCCGCCGGTCTGCCGCAACTGTCGGGACAGCCCGGCCATGAAGCGGAAGTGATGCAGGCCTATGAGCACTTGAGTGCCGCGCTGGCCGCGACGCCGTTCGCGCTGGCGAGTCTGTCGCAAGACGCGCGCGGCGAGTGGACGGCGCAGACAAAAGGCGGCATCGAACTGCACCTGGGTCGCGACGCGCCCGAAAGCAAGTTGAGCGTCATCACCGGTCCGATGTCGCGCGCATTGGCTTCGCGCCTGCAGGAAATCAAATACGTGGACCTCAGGTACACCAACGGTTTTGCAGTGGCGTGGCTTGAGCCGACGCCCGCCAAGGGAGGAAAAAAACAATGAGCAAACGTGAAGTCCGCAACCTGCTGGTCGGACTCGACATCGGCACGTCGAAAGCGGCGTGTGTGATCGGCGAGGTCATGCCCGAAGGACATATCGAAGTCGTTGGCGAAGGCTCGGCGCAGTCGCGCGGTCTCAAGAAAGGCGTGGTGGTGAACATCGAGGCGACCGTGCAGTCGATACGGCGCGCGGTCGAAAACGCCGAGCAGATGGCGGGTTGCCGGGCGCAATCGGTTTACGTGGGCGTGTCGGGTGCGCATATCAAGAGCTTCAATTCGACCGGCGTGGTGCCGGTGCGCGGCCGCGAAGTCCACGCACGCGACGTCGACGCGGTGATCGATGCGGCGCGTGCGATTGCGATCCCAGCGGACCAGAAGATATTGCACGTCGTGCCGCAGGAGTTCGTCGTCGACGGGCAGGACGGGATTCACGAGCCGGTGGGCATGTCGGGCGTGCGCCTCGAGGCGCACGTGCACATGGTCACCGGCAGCCTCAGCGCCGCGCAGAATCTTTACAAATGCGTGGAAAGCTGCGGCCTGCGCGTGGACAAGCTGATCCTCCAGCATCTCGCAGCCAGCGATGCGGTGCTGATGCCGGACGAGCGCGACCTGGGGGTCTGCATGGTCGATATCGGCGGCGGTACCAGCGACATCGCGATCTACAAGGGCGGCTCGGTGCGGCATACGGCGGTGTTGCCGATTGCCGGCGATCAGGTGACCAACGACATCTCGGTGGCTTTTCGCACGCCGGTGCCCTATGCCGAGGAAATCAAGGTCCGTTTCGGCTGCGCCCTGCCGGAGTTCACGGCGCACGACGAAATGATCGAGGTCAAGACCGTCGGCGACCTACCTGCGCGCAGCCTGTCGCGCCATACCCTGGCTGAAGTGATCCGGCCGCGCTACGAGGAGTTGTTCCGATTCATCCGCAAGGAGCTGCATCGCAGCGATTTCTACGATGTCATCGCCAGCGGCATGGTGATTACCGGAGGGTCTGCGCAGATGCCGGGCGTGCGTGAACTCGCCGAAGCCGTGTTCGAGCTGCCGGTGCGTATCGGCATGCCGCACAACATCCGCGGGCTCAAGGATGTGGTCGGCAACCCCGCATATTCCACCGCTGTCGGCCTGCTGCTGTACGGCATGCAGGATCAGCCGCGGCTGGCCATGCGCGGCGGCGAGGGCGGTGGTTTGGGCTATCTGATGGGCCGCATCAACAGTTGGTTCAAAGGGAATTTCTAGTGCTTCCCGGGAGTTACAAAATTATATTTAAACATTCGCTTACAAGCATATTGACACAGGGTATGTTATTAAATATCTTAAACCTTAACTGGCTAGGTACATTTAATAACAATTCCAGTGGGCGATTTGTCGCGAGCGGATGTTGGTTTTCTGGGCAACCAGTTTCGCAACCGGTTCTTTATTCGCGCAGTCACAACGCAGGAGAGACATCATGACGGCACCAGCATCGAAAGATCATTTTGAATTCATGGACGGCCAGCGCCGCAAGGCGGTCATCCGCGTCATGGGAATCGGCGGGGGTGGCTGCAACACCGTCAATCAGATGGCACAGGCCGACATCCAGGATGTGGAATTCATCTGCGCCAATACGGATCGCGATCATCTTGAGAAATGCGTGCCGACCAACCAACTGCAGATGGGCGCCGAAATCACCCGTGGCTTGGGCGCAGGTTCGGATCCCGCGCGTGGCCGCGAAGCTGCGGAAGAAGATCGTGACCGCATCCGCGAAATGCTTGAGGGCACCGATCTGCTGTTCATCACGTCCGGCATGGGCGGCGGCACCGGCACCGGCGCGGCACCCGTGGTGGCTGAAATCGCCCGGGAACTGGGCATCCTGACCGTGGCGGTAGTGACCAAGCCGTTTGCCTATGAAGGCAAGAAACGTCTGAACGTGGCGATGAAGGGCGTCGAAGATCTGCGTCAGTACGTCGATTCGCTGATCCTGATTCCGAATGAAAAATTGCGTCTCGTCCTCGGCGGCAAGGCGACCGTGCAGCAGGGTTTCAAGGCCGCCAACGATGTGCTGCAGAATGCGGTACAGGGCATCTCCGACCTCATCACTTGCCCGGGGCAGGTCAACGTCGATTTTGCCGACGTGCGCACCGTCATGACCAACCGTGGCATGGCGATGATGGGCCTGGGCACGGCCAGTGGTGAAGACCGGGCGCAGCGCGCGGTTGAAATGGCGCTTTCCAGCCCCTTGCTGGACGACCTGGAACTGTCGGGTGCGCGCGGCATTCTGGTCAACATCTCCTGCGACGACAGCCTGACGCTGGATGAGCATCAGTACATCAACGAGAAGATCTGCGAGATCGCCTCCGATGAGGCGGATATGAAATGCGGCACTTCCTTCAACCCGAATCTCAATGGCGAATTGCGGGTGACGGTGGTGGCGACCGGACTCAACGGCAGCAAGACGGCGCAGGTCAGCGTGCCGGTGGCGCCGAGCAATCCCCGGGTCACGGTGCTGTCGCGCCCCGAGATCATGGCGCCACAGCATCCTGCAGCCAGGCAGGCCGAGCTCGACCGGCCGGCCTATATCCGCAGCACCCGGCAGGTTGCGGCAGCGGGAGCAGGCAGCAGAGCCCCGCACTTTTTGGCGGAATTTGATGAAGAACTGATCAACATCCCGGCATTTTTGCGAAACCAGGCCGATTAACAAAATATCGGGTAGACGAGGCCCGCTCTTCGCTTGCGGGACGCACCGGGAGCGGCTATCCCTCGTGCTACAATTTGGCCCTATAATTACGGCGCTCGCGGGCGCCGTAATATTTTAAGGGAGCCGGTCCGCAAACCGGAAAGCGCATGATCAGACAACGTACGCTCAAACAGGCCGTTCGCGCCTCGGGCATCGGGTTGCATTCCGGTGCCAGGGTGTACATGTCGATGCTGCCTGCAGGCCCGGATACCGGCATCGTGTTTCGCCGCACCGATCTGAGCCCCGCGGTTGAAGTGCCCGCACGCGCCGAACTGGTCGGTGAAGCCAACATGTGCAGCACGCTGGTCGATGGCACGACCAAGGTGGCGACGGTCGAGCACCTGATGTCGGCTCTGGCGGGCCTGGGCATCGACAACTGCATCATCGAACTCTCTTCGCCCGAAGTTCCGATCATGGACGGCAGCGCTGGACCGTTTGTTTTCCTGATCCAGTCCGCCGGCATTCACGAGCAGGATGCGCCGAAGAAATTCATCCGCATCAAGCAGCCGGTGCGCGTGCAGGAGGGCGACAAGTTTGCCAGCTTCGAGCCTTATGAGGGCTTCCGCCTGAACTTCAGCATCGACTTCAAGCACCCGGTGTTCAAGAGCAGCACGCAGAACGCCGTCATCGATTTTTCAACGACGACCTACGTCAAGGAAGTCAGCCGTGCGCGCACGTTTGGATTCATGCGTGATTTCGATCAATTGCGCGCGCACAACCTGGGGCTGGGCGCGAGCCTGGACAATGCGGTGGCGCTCGACGATTACCGGGTGTTGAACCAGGAAGGCCTGCGTTACGAAGACGAATTCGTCCGGCACAAGATTCTGGATGCGGTCGGCGATCTCTACCTGCTCGGACACAGCATCATTGGCGCTTACACGGCGTACAAGTCCGGGCATGCGCTCAACAACCTGCTGGCGCGCAAGCTGCTGGAAGAAAGCAGGGCGTGGGAAATGGTCAGTTTCGACGAGGCCACGCACAAGGCACCGATTTCGTTTGTCCGCGGCAGCCTCGCCACCGCCTGAGGGCGCCGTTTGCGGATCGGCTGATGAGCCGGAAGCATCGGTAAATGGCTGGTTCCACAGGACTATTCACTTGCAGACTGCGGCCTGAGATGCTAAAAGGCCTGCTGCGGGTATTCAGGACGCAGGCTTGACCTTGATTTCAATCTCGGTGCAGGCCAGTTCGTAACGCTGTTTAAGGAAGCCGAGCAGAGCTTTCCTGTGGTAGCGAAGGGGGATGAGGGCGGCTGCTGTCGACGTGTACACGACGACCGTATTACCGCGAATATTGGCGATACGGAGGGTATCTGCCCAAGGTTGCTGGGCCCAGTGCTCGTGTAAGGCACGATCAATTTCAGCGATGCGCTGCGCGCGGCTCAGGAGTTCGCGCACATTGCGTGGCTGGTGATCGAGCCAGCATTGCAGGGGTTGGGCGTCAGGCGTCATATCGAGATTGCGGTCAATCATGGACATTATAGTCGTCAGCAAAAAACGTGGACGTACCTGGAAGCTCAGGCTGGAGCCACGTCATCTGCTGGGCTGGGTGCCTTTGGCGATGGTCGCCATCGCACTCTGCGTGGCCTGCGGT
>JBOICJ010000231.1:0-1843 GCA_050740035.1 Stenotrophobium sp.
GGCAGCACCGGCGAGTTCGATGAATTCGGCGTAGGCAAGCCACGCCGCCGCGAAGCGCCAGTGATGCCCGGCATTCCAAAACCCATCCCCGTTGCCGAAAAACCTGCGCCGGAACTCAAGCTTGAAGCTCAGGCGCAACCGGAGCGGACCAAATCGACTGCTGCCAAAAAGACGCGTCGCGAACCCGAACTCGAACTCAAAGCCGCTTCGACCGAGCCCGCTCCAGCAGTGTCGCCGCCGCAAACCGAGGCCGCGACGCCGCCGCAAGCGGAGCAAAAAATCATTGCCATCCTGGTCGCCGAGCGCGAGGGCACTGCGATCCTGGGGCCTAAACTGCACCGCGCCTTGCAGCAGCAGGCGCTGGTGTTCGGCGAGCGCAGCATTTATCACCGTCTGGACAAGAGTGGACAGCCGATGTTTTCAGTGGCGGGGCTGCTCAAGCCCGGTCAACTTGACCCCGAAGAAGCCGAAACTTTTTCAACGCCAGGCCTGACCATGTTCATGGTGCTGCCGGGGCCGGCCGACCCGGAGGCGGTGCTCGCCGATTTGCTGGCCACCGCGCGGGCGCTGGCCCGAAGCATGAATGCGGAACTGTTCGACACCAAGCGCCAGCCTTTCACAGCGAAGGCAGAGCAGGCGATGATCGTCGAAGTCAGAGACTGGGCGCATCGTTACGCGTGACCGAGACCGCGCGCGAGAATGACCGGCAGCGCGCCGCGGAATTGCGGCATGTTCTGCATGAACATAATTACCGCTACTACCTGCTCGACGATCCGCAGATTACGGATGCCGAGTACGACCGCCTGTTCGGCGAATTGCAGACATTGGAGTCGCGCTATCCCGGATTGCTGACGGCGGATTCGCCGACCCAGCGTGTCGGCGGTGCGCCGCGCCCGGATTTCGAGACCGTCAAGCATCGGCTGCCGATGCAATCCCTGCGCAAGTGCGACAACGAAGCCGAGCTGCGGGATTTCGATCGCCGCGTTTGCCAGACCCTGGGACGCGACGCAGTGGCCTATGTCGCCGAGCCGAAACTCGACGGGCTGGCGGTGTCGCTGATTTACGAAAATGGCGTGCTGGTGCGTGGTGCCACGCGTGGCGATGGCGAGACCGGTGAAGACATCACCGTGAATCTAAAAACCATCCGCCTGATCCCGCTGCGGTTGCGTCCTTCGGCAGGCTCAGGACAGGCGGTGCCACCCGTATTGGAAGTGCGCGGCGAGGTCTATCTGCCGCTGGCGGGTTTCCGCCGCTGGAGCGAGGAGGCGATCGCGCGCGGCGAAAAAGTGCCGGTGAATCCGCGCAACGCCGCCGCCGGCAGCCTGCGTCAACTCGACCCGAAAATCACTGCGCAGCGGCTGCTGGCGTTCTACGCCTATGCCGTGGGCTACAGCGAAGGCTGGCAGTCACCGGCACTGCATTCGCAGGCATTGGCGCAACTTCGTGGCTGGGGATTCCCGGTTTCGGAACTGATCGAGGTGGTGCAGGGCGTCGAGGGCTGCCTGCGCTATTTCGAGCGCATCGGCGAACAGCGCGCTGCGCTGGCTTTCGACATCGACGGCGTGGTGTTCAAGCTCGACGATCTCGCCGGCCGCGAGGAACTCGGCTCGGTGACGCGCGAACCGCGCTGGGCCTGTGCCTACAAGTTCGCCGCCGAGGAAGCCGAGACGCTGCTGGAAAATGTCGAATTCCAGGTTGGCCGCACCGGCGCGATCACGCCGGTGGCGCGGCTGAAGGCCGTGTTCGTCGGCGGCGCCAACGTCAGCAACGCGACGCTGCACAACATGGGCGAGATCGCGCGCAAGGGCGTGATGATCGGCGACAGCGTGATCGTGCGCCGCGC
>JBOICJ010000232.1:0-2798 GCA_050740035.1 Stenotrophobium sp.
GCGCTGTTCCGGCAGGCCATGCGCGGGATCAAGCGTCTGCAATCCGGCCATATCATCCCGCACACGCCGCCACCCTCGGTCCGTCCGCGCCAGCGTGAAGCCGACGATGCCGAGGTCATGCGGCAGCTGCTGTCCGCGTCCGAAGACGACGCCATCGAGAGCGGCGACAACCTGCTCTACCGTGCCGATGGCGTGCAGGATTCGGTACTGCGGAAACTGCGGCGCGGCCAATACCGGATCGAGCGCGAACTGGACCTGCACGGACTCAACCGTGCGGCTGCGCAATTGGCCGTCAACCGCTTCCTGGCAGAATGCCTGGATCACGATGCTCGCTGCGTACGCATCATCCACGGCAAGGGCAACGGTTCGCCGAACAGCGGGCCGGTGATCAAGCGTGCACTCGACGGCTGGCTCAGGAAACGCAGCGATGTCGTGGCCTACTGCTCGGCCCGCGTGGTCGATGGCGGTACCGGCGCGGTTTATGTGTTGCTGCGCGCCGCGGCTCGGCGGCGTTGATCAGGCGGTCGTCAGCAGCACGACCGCATGTGCGGCGATGCCTTCGCGGCGGCCGATGGCGCCCATGCCTTCATTGGTCGTCGCCTTGACGTTGACGCGCTGCGCAGAGACGCCCAGGTCTTCCGCCAGCGCCGCAACCATCGCATCGGTATGCCTGGACACGCGCGGCACTTCGGCGATCAGGGTGAGATCGGCATTGCCGACCTGCCAATGCTGCGCATGCACCCGCGCCATCACCTCGCGCAACAGCCTGCGGCTGTCGATGCCCTTGTAGCGCGGGTCGCTGTCGGGAAACAGTTTGCCGATATCACCCGCGCCGATCGCGCCGAGCAGCGCGTCGCACAGGGCGTGGATCAGCACGTCGCCATCGGAATGCGCAATGATGCGCCAGTCGCAGACGATCGCAATGCCGCCGAGGGTGACACCACTGCCGGGCTCGATCCGGTGCGAATCGCAGCCGTGACCGATGCGGAAATCGGTCACGGCTGCTGCTCCTGCCGCGCCAGCCAGAATTCCGCCAGCGGCAAATCCTCGGGATAAGTCACCTTGATGTTGCTCTCGCGTCCGCGCACCAGTCGCGGCTTGTAGCCGGCGCGTTCCATCGCACTGGCCTCGTCGGTCACTTCCAGTCCGCGCTCGGCACACTCGCGCAGCGCCGCGCTGAGCAGATCGAGGCGGAACATCTGCGGCGTCTGCGCGCGCCAGATGAAAGCCCGATCCACCGTCGAGATGATTTTGCCCTGTTTGGATTTTTTCAGGGTGTCGCTGACCGGCAAGGCCAGCAGGCCGCCGTGATTATCGTCGGCCTCGTCGCGCAGGCGCTCGATGTCGGTCCATTCGACGCAGGGTCTGGCGGCATCGTGCACCAGCACGAAAACCTCGCGAAAGCCCTTGCTGCGCTCGGCCACGACTTCGAGTCCGGCGCGTACCGAATCGGCGCGCGCGACACCGCCGATGGTGGTGATGATCTTGGGATGCCTGGCCAGCGGCAGCTTGCCGTATTCCTGGTCGTTTTTTGCCAGCACCAGTACCACGCCATCGAGCCACCCGGCATCGAGGAACGGCGCCACGCTCCATTCCAGCAGCGTGCGTCCGCGCAGAGGCAGATATTGCTTGGGCCGGGGCTGCGCCATGCGCGAACCGCCGCCGGCCGCGGGAATCACGGCCCAGTAACGGGGAACCGGTGTCATGGCACGCGACAATCAGGGCTCCACGACCAGATAGAAGGTCTCGCCCGGCTTGATCATGCCCATCGAGGTTCGCGCGCGCGCCTCGATCGCCTGCACGCCCGAATTGAGGTCCGCCACTTCGGCATCGAGTGCGGCGTTACGCACTTTCAACTGCTCGTTTTCGGCACGCTGGCGGTCGACCTGCAACTGCAACTGGTGCGTCTGCGTGACGCCGCCGTCGGCGACCCACAAGCGCCATTGCAAGGCTGTCAGCAGCACCGCAAGAACGATCAGGGCCAGGCGCGGCATGGCACGGATCAGATCTCGACCGGAAACGCGTTGCGGCCAGGATAACGGGCGCTGCGGCCAAGGCGCTGCTCGATGCGCAGCAGTTGGTTGTACTTGGCCATGCGGTCGGAACGGCACAGCGACCCGGTCTTGATCTGGCTGGCGGCGGTGCCCACGGCGATATCGGCGATGGTGACGTCTTCAGTTTCGCCCGAGCGGTGCGACACCACGCTGGAATAACCGGCGTCGGTAGCCATCTGGATCGCCTCCAGGGTTTCGGTCAGCGTGCCGATCTGGTTGGGCTTGATCAAGATCGAATTGGCGATGCCCTGGGCGATGCCCTTGGCAAAGATGCTGGTATTGGTCACTAACAGGTCGTCGCCGACCAACTGCACTTTCTTGCCCAGTTTCTGGCTCAGCAGCGCCCAGCCTTTCCAGTCATTTTCGGCACAACCGTCTTCCACCGAAATTACCGGGTAGCGGCTGCAGATGCCGGCGAGAAAGTCGGTGAACTGGTCCGGCGTGAAGCTCTTGCCTTCGCCGTGCAGGTGGTACTTGCCCTGCTTGAAGAATTCGCTCGAGGCGACGTCCAGGCCGAGATAGACATCCTTGCCGGGCTTGTAGCCGGCCTTCTCGATCGCTTCGAGCAGACAGTCCAGCGCCGCGACGTTGGAGTCCAGATCGGGGGCAAAACCGCCCTCGTCGCCGACCGCGGTGTTGAGCTTGCGGTCCTTCAGGACTTTTTTCAGGGTGTGGAAAATTTCGGCACCGTAGCGCAGCGCTTCGGAGAAACTCGGCGCGCCGACCGGCAGGATCATGAATTCC
>JBOICJ010000233.1:0-2299 GCA_050740035.1 Stenotrophobium sp.
GCAGATCGCCGCGTACTGTCGCCGGCCGAAACTGTGAATGGCGTTACGGTTGGTGCCTCTAATGATGATGCAGTTCCCTCGGATCAGCGCTCCACTGCCCGTGTGAATGTCGATCCTTATCCAGGGCTGAGGATATCCAATCCGTCAAGCAGCCTCGGTCCAGGTTTTGCTCTTTCTGTGAAACCGGACGTGCTTCTACCAGGAGGTCGCGAACACCTGCGCGTAGTCAGAAATCATGCCCATATCGATGTCCAGCCGGCTGGACCGTCTCGCACAGCAGGTCTCCGGGTCGCTGCTCCGCCGCGGGGCGGACTCGAGAATGTCGACGGATTCACCTGCGGGACCAGTGCCGCGACTGCTTTGGCATCAAGGACGTGCCACCTCATTCACGATGCATTGGAAGCAGCGTATGGCGATGACTTCATCAACCTGCCGCACCGGCAACGCGCGGTATTGTTGAAAGCGCTCCTTGCCCATCCGGCTAGGTGGCCAGACGAAGCCGCTGCGCTAATCCGATCTGTCATCGGTCCATCCGACGGCAGACTGCATGTCCGACAAAAGGATAACATCAGACGCTTCCTTGGGTACGGCGTTGTCGATAGCGACGATGCTGTGGCGTGCGCTGCCGACCGTGCGACCTTCTGGGCTACCGGATTACTGGAACGAGACAGGATTGTGAATGTCATCGTTCCTGTGCCTGCGGTCATTGGTGGCCAGGCCCGTCCTCATTCCTTGTTCGCTACACTTGCGTGGTTCACACCCGTGACGCCAGGACGTAGGACATATCGTTCTGTTCGGTTGAAACTGCTTGAGCCGCGAGAACTGGACACGCTTGCAGTGAAGGCGCACTCCAATCAGCCGGATACGAACCAAGCGAACCGCGGGACCCTTTACATGCGTTGTTGGTGGTGCGCACAGGCGCCTGCCATTAGACCAAATATGACTGTCGACCTCACAGTGCAGCGTGATCCTGACCAAGGCTTGCCAGTAGATGAGCCAATCCCATTCGGATTAGCAATCACACTGAGCATGCCCGGCGTCCTCCAAGTGTACGATCAAGTGAGACAGCGGCTCGCCATCACCCCTCGTTCGCCGGCGTAGTGGTCGGGCTAGGCTGTGGCCAATAGGATATTCGCGGCCCACGAAAACCTGGACTGCTCGATGTCTTCGTATCGCCGAGTTCCCTGTGAAGCGCAATGGCGAACGTCTGCTTCATGGAAGCCCACCTGATCCGCGTCGATTTCGTGTAATGACTGGAATCGGCGCATCCCGGATCGCGGCGGGCTACGGTTCACCGCCAGAGGTAGATCGGTTGCCGATCGCGTAGGCGGCCGACACGGCCGGGGCCTGCCGTTGACTCGCGGAGCGCTTATTTGACCCGACTCGGAGCGGCGGTTGCGGAGCGAGCGGATAGCGGTTCGGTTCGCCGGCACAGCGCCAGGAAGGCGGTCGCGACGGCGGCGACGATGGCGAAAAAGCAGGCGCTCAGGAAGATCTGTTTGGGTGGCAGGCCCCAGGCCAACAAAGCGCCGCCGAGCGGGGCGGCGGCGATGCCGCCGAGCCTGCCGATGCCGAGCGCCCAGCCGATGCCGCTGGTGCGCATGCGCGCCGGGTAGAGCGCGCCGCAGGCGGCGTTGGCGCCCGTTTGGCTGCCGATGATCGTCATCCCGGCCAGGAACAGCACCGCCAGCAAAGCCAGATACGGCAGCAGCACCAGCGAGATCAGCGCGACGAATATGGCGCCCAAGGCATAATGCGCGGCCAGCGCGCGCTGCGCGCCGAGGCGGTCGATCGCCATCCCGAGATAGAGCACCGCGAAAATTCCGCCCAACGGAATGAGGCTCGACGCGAACACCGCCTGCGGCGGCGTCATGCCGGTCAGGTGCAGGACTTCCGGCAGCCAGAACACGAAGAGGAACAGATTCAACAGGCTGCAGAAAAAGACGATCCATAAGAGGATCGTCTGCAGCAGGTAGCCGGGGCCGAGCAGCATCCGGACCGGGTTCTCGCCGGCGGCAACGGCGCCGTGCGCCGCCGCCTGCCCTTGTGCTATGTCGAGGCGCGCCAAGAGGTCGCGGTGGCGCGGCGCGGGATTGGCGATCGCCGCCAGAAAGCGCGGCGATTCCGGCAGCCACAAGGCCATGATCACGAGCAATGCCAGCGGGAAGATGCCGCCCACCACAAAGATGACCGGCCATGCATAGTGCCGCAGCAGGACCGCCACGACCTGGCCGCCGACAAAGCCGCCCAAGGGCGCCCCGGTAAAGGTCACCATGATCATCGTCGCGCGCAGCCGGTG
>JBOICJ010000234.1:0-16719 GCA_050740035.1 Stenotrophobium sp.
GTGCAGTACGCCGCGTCACGCTCGCGGTTTAAGATTTACATCATCGACGAAGTCCACATGCTCAGCACGCCGGCGTTCAACGCCCTGCTCAAGACGCTGGAAGAGCCGCCGCCGCACGTCAAGTTCATCCTTGCCACCACCGATCCGCAGAAACTGCCGATGACGGTGCTGTCGCGCTGTCTGCAATTCAATCTCAAGCGGCTCACGGTCAGCCTGATCCGCGAGCAGCTGGCGCAGGTGCTGCACAACGAAGGCATTGCCTTCGAGCCGGCGGCGCTGGTGGAGCTGGCGCGCGCCGCCGATGGCTCGATGCGCGACGGTCTGTCACTGCTCGATCAGGCGATCGCCTTTGCCGGCGGCGGCGAAGTTCGGCGCCAGCCGGTCGAAGACATGCTCGGCAGCGTCGGTCGCCAGAACCTGTTCGAGCTGATCGGCGCCATCGCCGGCAACGATGCCGACGGCTTGCTCGCCTGCATCCAGCGGCTGGATGCGCAGGCGCCGGACTACAACGCGTTGCTCAACGATCTGGCCGAAGTGCTGCAACGCATCTCGGTGCTGCAGCTGCTGCCCAATGCGCGCAACGATGAAGATGAAGATGCGGTCGTCGCGCTCAAGGATCGCTTGAGTCCCGAAGACGTGCAGCTCTATTACCAGATCGCCATCCTCGGCCGTCGCGACATGGTCTGGGCACCGGGCCCGCGGCTGGGGTTCGAGATGACGCTGCTGCGCATGCTGGCGTTCCGGCTCGACGAAGGCATGCCGCAGGTTGCGCCGCAGCCGCCTGCGCCACGCGCTGTGACCAAGGGCGGTGCCGCCGTGGCCGCTGCCGCGACGGTGACGGCACAAAAGATAATCACAAGCCCGGCATTGCCCGCCGACGCGGACTGGTCGATGCGCGTCGAAGCGATGACGCTCGATGTCTTCGCCACGCAGCTCGCACGTCACTGCGCCTGGCTGGGTCGTGATGGCAAGCAGGTGAAGCTGTCGCTGGATCGCAAGGCGCGGCACCTGCTGCAGGATGATCGGCGCGACTCGATTGCGCAGGCCTTGTCGATGCAACTCGGCACGGCGGTCACGCTCGACATCGAAGTCGCTGCCGAACAGCCTGCGGCGGCAACGCCCGCGCAGCTCGATCAGCAGCGCGCCGAGCAGCGCCAGCATGCGGCCGAGCAGGCGGTAGAGTCCGATAGCGGCGTGCGCGCGTTCAAGGACATGTTCGGCGCCAGCGTGCAGCCCGACTCGATACGGCCGCAGGAATAATTTTCTTCTACCCGCATGCGGGTGGATTCATCGATGGATATGGAGAGCAGGACATGAAAGGTGCAATCGGCCAGATGATGCGTCAGGCCCAGCAGATGCAGGAAAATCTCAAGCGTGCGCAGGAAGAACTGGCGCGCATGGAAATCACCGGCGAGTCCGGCGCCGGCATGGTCAAGATCACGCTGAGCGGCAAGCATCAGGCGCGCAAGGTCGAGATCAACGCCGATGCGCTCAGGGAAGACAAGGAATTCCTCGAAGATCTGATTGCCGCCGCGATCAACGATGCCGCGCAGAAACTCGACGAGGCGACGCAGCAGAAGATGGCCGGCGTCACTGGGGGTATGCAGTTGCCGCCCGGCATGAATCTTGGATTTTGAGGCGATCCCTCACCCGGCGCTGTGCGCCGACCTCTCCCGGAGGGAGAGGCAAGCTATGGCCTCCTCTCCCTCCGGGATGAGGCGATAAAATTCTCTATATCCCCTCTCCCTCCTGGAGAGGGGCAGGGGTGAGGGAAGGCCGTCACCATGTCCAACTATTCACCAAGACTCTCGCGTCTGATCGAAGCTCTGCGCCGCCTGCCCGGCGTCGGGCCGAAGTCGGCGCAGCGCATGGCGTTTCACCTGCTCAATCGCGATCGTGAAGGCGCCGAGTTTCTGGGCAAGACCGTGACCGAAGCGCTGGCCGGCATCAGCCGCTGCCCGTCGTGTCGCATGTTTTGCGAAGACGGACAGTGCGGCTATTGCACGCCCGCGCGTATCGCATCGGGTCAGCTCTGCGTGGTCGAAGGTCCTGCCGACCTGATGGCGATCGAGGTCGGCACCGCCTATCGCGGCCGTTATTTCGTGTTAATGGGCCGGCTCTCGCCGCTCGACGGCATGGGGCCGGCCGAACTGGGCCTGCAACAGCTGGCCGAACAACTGGCGAGTGGCGACATCAGTGAATTGATTATCGCCACCAACCCGACGGTCGAAGGCGAGGCGACGGCCCACTATCTCGCCGAGATGGCGCGCGGGCAGCAGATCAAGGTCACGCGCATCGCGCATGGCGTGCCGATGGGCGGCGAACTGGAATACGTCGATGGCGGCACGCTGTCGCATGCCCTCAGCGGGCGCCTGCCGGTCTGATTGCGAAATGGAGAGAGGATGAAAGCCGTAGGTCTGCTCAAGTATCTGCCGATCGAAAACCCTGAATCCCTGCTCGATTTCGATCTGCCCAGGCCGCAGCTGCGTGGCCGCGATCTGCTGGTCGCGGTGAGAGCGGTTTCGGTCAATCCCATCGACTGTAAGCAGCGTGCGCCCAAAGACAAGATCGAATCCGAGCCGCGCGTACTGGGCTGGGATGCCAGCGGCATCGTTGAGGCCGTTGGCCCGGAGGTGACGCTGTTCAAGCCCGGCAACGAGGTCTACTACGCCGGCGACATCACGCGCCCCGGCAGCAACAGCGAATATCAGTTGATCGACGAGCGCATCGCCGGGCACAAGCCGCGCAAACTGTCGTTCGCGCAGGCCGCGGCACTGCCGCTGACCGCGGTGACCGCCTGGGAAAGCCTGTTCGACCGCCTGCGCATCTCGCGCACGAGGCAGGATCGCGGCAAGCGCCTGCTGGTGATCGGCGGCGCTGGCGGCGTCGGCTCGATCGCCATTCAACTGGCCAAGCGCGTCGCGCACTTGACGGTGATCGCCACTGCCTCGCGGCCCGAGACCGTCGCGTGGTGCCGGGACATGGGCGCCGATGAGATCATCGATCATCGCAGCGACCTCGCCGAGCAGCTGCGCGCAAAGGGTATCGATGGTGTCGAGTACGTGTTCTGCTGCAACGATACCGATCAGCATTTTCCGGCCTTCGCGCAAGTCGTCCTGCCGCAGGGCGCGGTGTGCGCCATCGTCGACTGCGCGCGTTCGCACGATCTCACCGCATTGAAGGCGAAAAGCATCGGGTTCGTCTGGGAGTCGATGTTCACGCGCTCGCGATTTGGCACTCCCGACATGGCCGAGCAGCACAAAATCCTCAACCGGGTTGCGGATCTGGTGGACGGCGGCGATATCCGCAGCACGCTCAACGATGTGCTCGGGCGCATCGACGCCGCTACGCTGCGCCACGCCCACGCCCTGATCGAGAGCGGCCGCGCCATCGGCAAGCTGGTGCTGGAAGGCTTTTAGGGGAGATCTGTTTATTGATCCGGCACATAAATACCGTTCGCCCTGAGCTTGTCGAAGGGCGTTTGCGCTAGGGCTTCGACAAGCTCAGCCCGAACGGTTTCATACTATTTGCGTGCCGGATCAATAAGCAACTGCGCTCGGCAGCTTGCGTGAAGGAGATGCTATTTCAAGCAGTGATAAACCGTGCCTTCAAACTGGAAGAACAGCGGCATGGCTCTAATGTCGGCGAATGGCAGGATTTGCGTCATGTAAACGCCACCGATGCCGGTGCTGGGATCGATCCAGTAATAGGCGTTGGTGAGACCCGCCCACATCAGGCTGCCCGCTGCACGTCCCGTGGGGAAGGGCTTGGTGTTGATCATGTGTGCCAGACCCCATTTGTGTGGGATATCGGGCGGCAAGGGCATGTCATTGGAGAGCTCGTGATTCACGCTTTTGATGGATTGCACATTCAGATCGCCGATGTGATTGCGTGACAGCAGCGCCACCGTCTCCTCCTTCAGCACGCGGCCATTGTCGCCAGCGCCTTTGTTCAGCAGCATGCGGATGATCTTGATGTAGTCGCCGACCGTGCCGTAAAGCGCCGCGCCACCCATTTCAAACTCCGCCGGCTGCGGTAGTTCCAGATCAATCGGAATCAATTCGCCAGCCGGGCCGCGTGCGTGGATCTTCGCCTTGCGTGCGCGCATCGACGGCGTCATCACGAATGCAGTGTCCTTGATGCCGAGCGGCGCAAAGATGTGCTGCGCAAAATATTGCCCCAAGGTTTGACCGCTGACGGCCTCGACGATCTGGCCCACCCAGTCGAGGCTGGTGCCGTATTGCCAGCGCTCGCCCGGATCGAACATCAGCGGCACCTTGAGCATCGCCAGCTGACCACTGAGGGCGCTCGGCACGCCGGTTGCGGCCTGATATTTGGGGATCGCTTCGTTGAGGAATTCGTAGCCAAAGCCGGAAGTGTGCGTGAGTAAATGGCGCAGGGTGACTGCGCGCTTGGGCGCACGTGTGCGCGGCTGGCCATCGGCATCAAAGCCATCGAGCACTTGAATGTTGCCGAGTGCCGGTAGCCATGTTGCAGCCGGGCTTTCAAGATCGAGCCTGCCTTGCTCCAGCAGTTGCAGCGCCGCGATGGCGGTGACGGCCTTTGTCATCGATGCAATCAGGCCGACCGTGTCGAGCGTCATCGGCGCGTCGCTGTCGAGCGAGCGCTTGCCGAATGCGCCTTGATAAATCGTTTCTTTGGCATCCGTCACCATCGCCACAACACCCGGAACATCGCCTGCATCAGTAGCGCGACGCAGCAGGCCATCGACATGATCTTTGAGGGACATGGGTTTTCCTTGATTTGAAAGACAAAATCCGCTCAGGAATTTCGTTTTTGCAAACGAAACAATCGAGCGGGTTCCAGTTAGCGGAGCTGAATCAAGCGGCGAGTGCAGTTGTTGCGGCAGCCTGGGCCTTGTCCGGGATAAATTCCAGAAAACCATCAGCGATCGGATCATCCAGCAGCATCTTGCTGTCCTTGCCGTAGTGATGCAGTACGCGCCAGGGCAGGTTGCGGCCCTGGCGTGGAAGATGCGACTGGCCGCGCTGCACATAGCCGGAGCTCAGCGAGCTCAGGATGCTGTCGCTTTCCATCTCGCCGGCCGGTGCACGTGGCGTAGCGACACTGAGGCCCTTGGCATCCATCACCTTGAGCAGGCGGCAGATGTAGGCGGCGGCGATATCCGCCTTGAGTGTCCACGAGGCATTGGTGTAGCCGACGATCCATGCCATGTTGGGGACGTCCTGCATCATCGTGCCCTTGTAAGTCATGCTGGAGCTCAAGGGGCGCGGCTGCTTATCCACGCTCAACTCGGCACCGCCCAGCACCTGGACCTGCAGGCCGGTGGCGGTGATGATGATGTCGGCATCCAGCTGCTTGCCGGATTTGAGCTTGATGCCGGTCTCGTTGAAGCTGTCGATGTGATCGGTCACCACGCTGGCCTTACCTGCGCGGATTGCGGCGAACAGGTCGCCATCCGGCACCGCGCATAGGCGCTCATCCCAAGGCATGTAGCGTGGCGTGAAGTGGCTCATGTCGGCATTCGGGCCGAGCTGCTTCTTGACGCTGTTGAGCAGGAAGGCACGCGCTTTTTCCGGCCAGCGTTTGGAGCCCAGATAAATCATGCGCTGCACCAGGATGTTGCGCTTGCGCGCTATCGCGAACACCCACTGCTTGGGCAGGAACTTGAGCAGCAGGGCCGACATTACGTCGTGATCCGGTAGCGAGAACACGTAGCTCGGCGAACGTTGCAGCATGGTGACATGCGCGGCCTTGTCGGCCATCGACGGCACCACGGTGACCGCAGTAGCACCACTACCGATCACCACCACGCGCTTGCCGGTGTAGTCGAGATTCTCTGGCCAGAACTGCGGATGAATGCGTTGGCCCTTGAAGGCTTCCTGGCCGGGGAAGGTCGGCAGAAAACCCTGATCGTAGTTGTAGTAGCCGGTGGCGCCGACCAGGAATCTGGCCTTGAAGGTTTTGACCTCGCCGGTGGCTTCCTGAAGCGTGGTCACTGTCCACAGCTGTTCCTTGCTTGACCAGTCCATCGCGGTGGTTTTGAGGCCGAACTGCACTTTCTTGTCGATGCCGTATTCGCGCGCGGTATCCTGAATGTACTGGCGCAGCGAAGTGCCATCCGCCATCACCTTGAGGCGATCCCACAGCCGGAATTTGAAGCAGAAGCTGAGCATGTCCGTATCCGAGCGGATGCCCGGATAGCGGAACAGGTCCCAGGTGCCGCCGATGGCGTTGCGGCGTTCGATGATGCCGACCTTCTTGCCGGGGCACTCACGCGCCAGATGGCTGGCAGTGCAGATGCCGGACAGGCCGGCGCCAATGATCAAAACATCAAACGTTTGGTTCACAGCAATCTCCTCGTGTTCCGGTTCCTGTTCGTGCCCGTATGTCCGGACTTTGTAGCAGCCGTTACTTTGACCTTGTCCTCAAGATCCCACTTGACATTATGAGACAAAGAATTGATTTTATGAGACATGACGGCGATGGTGCGTGCCAGCGGGTTAAGAGGTTACGAGGCGCTGATGCGCAAGCTCGGCGCAGACCCTTTAGCCATGCTGCGCCGCTACCGCATTTCGCCTGCGGCTCTGCAGGACGACGATGCTCTTCTGCCGCTGCGCGCAGTGGTGCATATGTTCGAAGCCAGCGCGACCACGACGCAGTGTCCAGACTTTGGGCTGCGGCTGGCCGAGGAACAAGACATTTCGGTCCTCGGACCGATTGCGATCGCGATGCAAAACGCGCCCACCGTGGCGAGCGCCATCGAGACCATTTCGCGATATCTGTTTGTGCATAGCCCAGGGATGTCGCTGACCGTGTATCCACGCAGTGCCTTGGTGCGCAACGCCGTGGAATTGCGTTTCGAGCTACAGGTGCCTGGTCAAACCTCCCTGCGGCAGACCATGGACGTCTGCCTGGCCGACGTGCACCGCATGGTGCAACTGCTGGCGGGAAACCGCGGTGGTTTGCTGGCGGTTGCGTTGCCGCATGCGCCACTGGCGCCACTGAGCGTCTACCGCCGGTTCTTTGGGGCGCCAATTCACATCGAACAGGCGCATGGCGGCCTGCACATCTCTCGCGCCACGTTTGAGCAGAACCTGGAAGGCGTGAACCATGCGCTGCGAAAGATCGCGGTGGATTATCTGACCTTGAACTTCGGCCTTCCGGGACAAACAGTCGCGGTGCGTGTACGGCATGCCTTGCAACGCACGCTAGGCACTTCGCAGGGCAGCAAGTCCGAGGTGGCGGCACTGCTCAGCATGCATCCGCGCACACTGCAACGCCATCTCACTGTCGAGAACACCAGTTTTGAGTCTTTGCGCGAGACGGTGCAGAAAGAGATGGCGCTGCGTTATCTACGCGAGACGCGCATTCCGCTGAGCCAGCTCACGGGTTTGCTCGGCTACTCCGAACAATCGGTGTTTACGCGCGCCTGTCGCCGCTGGTTTGGCCAGACGCCATCGGCCGTGAGGCGGAGCGTTGTGGTCGGCGTGCCTTAAGCCAGTGCGTCAACTTTTGCCGCGCAAATGAAGTCGTTGTCGGACAGGCCGTCGATGGCATGCGTCCACCAGCGCACGGTGCAGGTTTTGTAGCCGAACACCATCTCGGGGTGATGGTCCTCGTGGTGTGCGATGTAGGCGACGGCGTTGACGAAGGCTTGCGTGCGGTAATAGTCGCGGAACTCGAAAGTAGCTTCCAGCAGTTTGCCGTCGCGGGCCAGCGCCCATTCCGGGCGCAGCGAGGCTTTCATCCGGGTGGCGCTGGCGAGGTCGTGCGGCTTGATGTTGCCTTCGCAGGGAATGCAGCGGCGTTGTGCGAGTTCGGGCATGGGCGATCCTGTCGATGTGGATGTGGAGCGGTACGCACTTTGCGCGCTGCCGCCAATTCCCGCACGATAGCACCAGACTCCACGCCGCCGAAACCATGAACGCCCACGCCTGCAACCTCATCTGGATCGATCTTGAAATGACCGGGCTGGTGCCCGAGCAGCACCACATCATCGAGATCGCGACACTGGTGACAGACCAGAATCTCAACCTGCTGGCCGAAGGGCCGATCATCGCGGTGCATCAGTCCGACGACAGCCTGGCGGTAATGGACGAGTGGAATACGCGCCAGCATGGTTCTTCCGGGCTGACGCAGCGTGTCCGCGACAGCAGGGTCAGCGAAGCGCAGGCGGAACAGCAGACGCTGGAATTCCTGCGGCAGTGGGTGGCGCCGGGCAAATCGCCGATGTGCGGCAATTCCATCTGCCAGGACCGGCGCTTCCTCGCGCGCTGGATGCCGGCGCTGGAGAAATTTTTTCATTACCGCAATCTCGATGTCAGCACGCTCAAGGAACTCTGCCATCGCTGGGCGCCGGAAATCGCCAAGGGCTACAGCAAGCATTCCAATCATCTGGCGATGGACGACATCCGCGACTCGGTCACGGAACTGCGCTACTACCGCGAGCATTTCATCCGCTTACCGGATTAGAGGGTCACGCTCACCCGTGCGCCGCCAAGCGGGGAGTGACCAAGCGTCAGAGTGCCTTCGTAGGCGTTGACGATTTCCATGGCGGCGGCCAGCCCGATGCCCTGGCCCGGCGTTTGATTGTCGGCGCGTACACCGCGCTCAAGCAGCGCCTCGGCGTCTTCCGGAAAACCGGTGCCGTCGTCTTCGACAAAAAGATGAACGCGGTTGCCCTGTTGCTCGGCCCCGACTCGGACTTGGTATTTGCACCATTTGGCGGCGTTGTCCAGCAGGTTGCCGAACAGCTCGTAGAGATCGCCTTCGTCTGCGCGTATTTGCAGGTTGGAAGGAATGCTGTTGTCGAATTTCATGCCCTTGCTGGCATAGACCTTGTTCAGCGCATTGATGATTTTTTCGACCAGTGGTTGCAGTGTCAACGGTGCCGACAGCGTGCGGCGGCCGGCGGTGGCGGCCTTGCGCAACTGGTAATCGGTGATTTTCTGGATGGTGTTGATCGGTTCGCGCAAGCGTTCGCGGATATCGGCATCGACTTTTTCCTGCTCCATCATGCCGTGCAGGATCGCCAGCGGCGTCTTCAGGCTGTGGGCGAGATCGCCGAGCGCGTTGCGGTAGCGCGTCTGCTGATTGCGATCGACCTGGATCATGCTGTTGAGCGCCAGAGTCAGCGGCGTCAGTTCGATGGGATAGGTGCCGTCGATCTGCGATTGTTTGCCGGATTCGACGCCTTGCAGTTCGTGGGTGAGGCTACGCACCGGCCTCAGACTCCAGCGCAGCACCAGGGTCTGCACCAGCAGCAGGGTGATGGCGGCGCCGCCGAGCCAGCTCCACAGCGTGCGGCGGAAGATCTTGAGTTGCTGCAAAAAGCCGCTGTCGTCTTCCAGCACCTGCAGGGTGTAGCGGCGCGGGGCGTCGTTGGAATTGAGCCAGCGCAGCCCGAAGCTGAGCGAGAACCAGCCATCCTTGTCCTGGAAATCCCAGACCCCGACATCCATCGGCGCCGGCAGCGGCCAGTCGTCGGCCAGACTCGGCGAACCCCAGATCAAACCGCCGCGGTCGTCGACGATAGCGGCTTGCAGGCCGGACTGTGGATTGGCCAGCCGCGGATCCGGCAGGCGTGGCGCGGGAATCGACAGGTCGCCATTCTGATTCGATTCCGCCGCCGCCAGCAGGGCGAAAACCATGCCTTCGAGCTTGCTGCGTTGCGCCTGCAAGGCACTGTTGCGGAAAGCCTGCTCGAGACCGGCACCGCACAAGGCGATGAACACCGCCAGGACCAGCGATGCCGCGACCAGCTGGCGTGTGCGCAGTGAGGTCATGGATCGGGCGTGGCGATGGTTCCAGGCCGTTTACGGATGAGACAAGTCCCAGCGATAGCCCTGGCCGCGCAGCGTCGTGATCGGGCTGAGGCTGCCGTCGGGATCGAGCTTGGTGCGCAGGCGCTTGATGAAGACTTCGATGACATTGCTGTCGCGCTCTTCGTCTTCGGTATAGAGATGTTCGGTCAGCTCGGTTTTGGAGATGACCTTGCCGGCGTGCGTCAGCAGGTATTCCAGCACGCGGTACTCGTAGCTGGTCAGTTCAACCGGCTTGCGATCGACAGTCACCGACTTCGAGCGGCTGTCGACCACGATCGGGCCGGAAACCATCTTCGACTGCGCCCAGCCGCCGGAGCGGCGCAACAGTGCGCGGGCGCGGGCCAGCAGTTCTTCCTTGTGGAACGGTTTGACCAGGTAGTCGTCGGCGCCGGCTTCGAGCCCTTCGACCTTGTTCTGCCAGCCGTCGCGGGCGGTCAGGATCAGGATCGGATACTTGAGCCCGGCCTTGCGCACGCCACGGATCACGTCGATGCCGGATTTTCGCGGCAGACCCAGATCGACAATCGCCAGATCCAGCGCGTATTCCGTGGCCATGTACAGGCCTTGCTCGCCTTCGGCGGCGTTGTCGACGGCAAAGCCTTCTTCGGCCAGTACCGCGGCGACATGCGCGCGCAGGGTCGTGTCGTCTTCAATGATCAGAACGCGCATGGGTTGTTTTTATTCCGGCAGCAGGGGAGCCGCATCGGGAGTATGTGCGTCGGGATTGGGGATCATGACGTTGCGCACTTCGCCTTTCTTGAGCAGCTTGACCCGATATCCGCCATCGACGCGTTCGACCGACAGCACGCGTCCGCCGCCGTCCTGTCGCTGCGCGATCCTGGCGGCAGCGCTGGGCGACAGTCCGCCGCTGTGGTGGCCGTGATGATGGCCGGGCGTGTCGGCGGCCGCAGGTGCCGCTAGCGCGGGCTGTATCAACAGCCCGCCGAGCAGCATTGCGATGGCGGCGATTATCGTGCGCATGATCGACAGCCTAGCGTATTGGGCACATCACTAAAAGAGCGGTGCGGGACAGTCAGGCCGGGTGCGGCAACACGATCTGTGGCGTGGACGCGGGACACGCCGGCGATCAGTAGTTGACTGGCTGCACGTTGACCTGGACCTGCATGCGGCTGCCGGGGTCGTAAGGCAGACGGGTGTTGTACAGATGTCCGCCGTAGCTGTAGGTCACGTCATAGCCCTGCAGGCGCTGCTCGTAGCGATAGCTGCTCACCGTGCGGCAGACCGTGCGGTAGCCGACCTGCTGGCTGCCGGCATCGTAGCGGTTGGCCTGGCTGCCGACGTTGGCACCGAGGACGGCGCCGACGGCGGTGGCGACATCGCGACCGCGACCGCCGCCGAACTGGTGACCGACGACGCCACCGATGATGCCGCCCAGCAGCGTGCCGGCGATGTTGCTGCGCGGCGGGTTGTTGTAGACCACCTGCTGATCGCTGCATTGCTGCACCGGTTCGGCGACCTGCATCTGCGTGTAAACCGGCGTGCGGCTGACCACGCGGGCGTAGGCGACGCCATCATCCCAGTTGCGTGGCCCGGCGAAGGCCGAGGTCGCCACGGTCGCGGTGAGCAGCCCGGTCAACAGAGCGGTGAGGGTGCGTGGGGTCATTGCCGTTTCTCCTTGCGATGCCTGCTGATCCATCAGGTTGATCACAGGTTACGGCAGCTAACTGAATTGGCGCTGAATGTTGACGGCGCGTTTCACCCTGGCTCATTCCGGACTGCTGTCGGCAAAGCGCTTGAGGTTGTTGGGCGAGAAATAACTGGCGGGGGCATTCCAGTCGTGCTGGATGATGTTGCGCTCCTCGTTGGTCATGTTGATGATGACGTAGCGGCGCGATTGCAGGTCGTAATGGACCTGCACGCCGTTAACCACCACCGGTACGTTGGCGAAGTTGATCAGGTGCGACTCGGCGGTGCGCCAGAATTGGCCGCGGTCGTCGTACATGTCCTCCAGCAGCACGATCCAGCTGTCCTCGTCGAGGTAGAACGTGCGTTTCTTGTAGATGTGGTTGTAGCCCGGCCGCAGCTCGGCCTGGATCACCCAGACGCGGTGCAGTTCGTAGCGCGCGAGGTCCTGGTTGATGTGGCCCTTCTGGATGATGTCCTTGTACTTCAGCTTGTTGCTGTAAATCATGTAGCTGTTGTAGGGCACCAGCATTTCCTTCTTGCCCAGCAGCTTGATGGTGTAGCGGTCGAGCGGGCCGTTGAACATGTCGATCTGATCGTGCGTCATCAGGCCGTCGAACAGCGGGTTGTCGTAGCCGACCGCGCCGATGCGGCGCACGCGGCCGACCGCAGGGCTGTAGAACCAGACATCGGTCTTGTCCTTGATACGGTCGATCGGCACATGCAGCAGATGCGCCTCGCCGGCGAGGTTGGGCGGCGCCACGGTCTTGGTCAGGGCATAGAGATTCATGCCGCCCATGTTGGCCAGCGTCGTCGTCGGATTGTTGTAGACGTAGGACAACTCGAGGTAATCGCGCTGCACGACGTAGGAGCCGTCGGATTGCGTCACCGCCGAATCCAGATAGCCCTTAAAGCCGGTGGTGTTGTAGCGCATGATGTGGTTCCACATCACCTCGGTGCCGTTCTTGGGAATCGGGAACGGATAACCCGAAGTGGTGCAGCAGAAACCGTAGCCGTTGTCGGTGAGCTTGACCGTCGTCGCATTTTTCTTGGTGGCATCGTAGAACCACTGCGGATAGGACGCGCTGCGGCGGGTCTTGTAGACGTTCATCTTGTAATCGGGGAAAGTCTTGAACAGATGCTGGTAACCCTCGGTCAGGATGTTGCTGTACTGCGCCATGTTGGCGGCGGTGATGGTGAACAGCGGCTTGTCGGCGGCAAAGGGATTGTCCGCGCGGCCGAGTTTTTCCTTGGGCAGGCCGCCAGTCCAGGCGGGAATGGTGCCGCTGGCGTTGCCAGCCATTTCGGCGCCGACGGGGGTCAGCGTCTTGTCGAGTTTGGCGGCTTCCTGGGCTGAAACCTCGGCACCCGCTATGCCGGGAAACAGTAGAAAGATTGTTATAAATTGTATATATATAAATTTATAATTAAACATAATATAACACTCCAGTACGCACTTTTAGGCACAGCGGGTGACAGGATTAGGACTGCTGAATCGGCGCGGGGTTCTTGCCGGGTCTGACCATGATCCAGGCCAGCGCCGGCAGCATCAGGATCGCGCCAAACAGATTGGCAGTAAACATGAACAGCAGCAGTTTGCCCATGTCGGCCTGAAATTGCAGTGGCGAGAACAGCCAGGTAAAGACCGCCACGATCAGCGACAGAGAGGTGAACACTGCGGCCTTGCCGGTATGCCGCAATGCTTGCAGATAGGCTTCGCGCAGTAGTACGCCCTGTTCGAGATATCTCGCCAGCACGCTCCACAGGTAGATGCCGGCGTCGACACCGATGCCGACGCCGAACGCGGCCACCGGCAAGGTAGCCGCTTTCATGCCGATGCCGAAGGTCGCCATGCCGCCATAGGTCAGCAACGAGCACAGCACCAGCGGCGTGATGATGCAGACCACGGCGACCAGTGAGCGGAACGAAATCCAGACGAAGATCAGCAGGGTGAGGTGGACCCAGATGATGACCACGATCTCGCGCGCCCTGATCTCCTCGTTGGTCGCGGCCATGACGCCGACATTGCCCGAGGCCAGTGCAAAGCGGACGTTGGGATCGGGATGCTTCGCGTTAAACGCTTTGACCGCGTCGGTGATGCCGCTGATGGTGGTGGCGCGATGGTCGTGAGTGAAAATCAGGATCGGCATGGCCGAGCAGTCCGGGTTCTGCAATCCGGCACTGGACGGAATCGGGCGGATCGCGTTGGCCAGGCCGGCCTGATTGCGCGGCAGGACATACCATTGCGGCGCGCCTTCGTGCACCGCCACGCTGACGCTGCGCGCGATCAGCGGCAGTGAGATCACCGACTGTACGCCGGGCGTGTTTTTCATCTGCCAGCTGAAGTCGTCCATCAATCGCATCGTGTGCGGGTCGACGCAGCTATAAGGCTTGGCTTCGACGATCACCTTGAGCAGATCGACGCCAATGGAAAAATTATTGGCGATGGCGCGCGAGTCCTGGTTGTAGACGCTGTCGGGGCGCAACTCCGGCACGCCGACCTGCTGGTCGCCGATGGTCAGCTTCGGATACATCCACAGCGCCCAGCCCAGCAACGCACAGCACACCAGCAGCGTCGGGACCGCAATCCTGCCGGTGGTGAAATTGGCGATGCGCTGCCACAGGCGGTCGCCCAGTTCCTGGCGGCGATGCTGGCGGCGGCGGAATTTTTCGACGTCGGCCAGTCGCACCCAGGTCAGAACGATCGGCAACATGATCTTGTTGGTGAGGATCACCGCTGCCATGCCCAGCGCGGCATTGATCGCCATTTCCTGGACGATGCCGATCTTGATGAACGCCAGCGTCGCAAAACCAATGACATTGGTCAGGATCGCCACCGTGCCGGGAATGAACAATTGCCGGAAGGATTCTTTCGAGGCCTCCAACGGGCTGCTTTGATGCACCGCGACTTCGTTGCCCCAACAGTTGATGTACTGCACACCGTGCGAGACGCCGATCGACAGGATCAGGAAGGGCACGAGAATCGCAAACGGATCGAGCCCGAAGCCGGTCAGATGCAGCAGGCCGAGTTCCCAAACCACGGCCGTCAGCGCCGCGGACAAAGGTAGCAGCGACAGGCGGAACGAGCCGCAGAAGGCCCATAGCAGCAACAACGTCAGCACCAGGGCGGCGACAAAGAAACCGACGACTTCCAGGCTGGCATCGGTGACATCGCCAACCACCTTGGCAAAACCGATGATGTGGATCGAGATGCCCGCGTCCTGATACTGCTGGCGAATCGCCTCCAGTTTGTGGGCGACTGCGCTGTAGTCCAGGCGTTTGCCCGTAGTGGGGTCGTGTTCCAGCAGTTCGGCGTTGATCATCGCGCCGTCCTGATTGGCCGAGACCAGCCGGCCGATGATGCTGGCCTTGGCGACGTTGTCGCGGATCTTCGCGAACATCTCCGGGCTCGGCGCGTAGTTGCGCGGTACCACGTCGCCGGTGTTGAAGCCGTCTTCGACCACCTCGATATAGCGCACGCCGGGCGTGAACAGCGACTGCACGCGCGAACGGTCAACGCCCGGCAGGAAGAACACCGCATCGGTGACTTTCTTCAGGGTGTCGAGGAAATGCGCGTTGTAGATGTCGCTGTGGCCGCTCTTGCCGTTCTGGATCAGTGCGATGGAAATCAGATTGGCGCCGCCAAAAGCCTTCTCGTATTTCTTGAAGACCTTCATGTAGGGGTGATCCAGCGGAATCTGCTTTTCAAAGCCGGCGTCGGGCCGCAGTTGCAGCGCGTGCACGAACAGGAACACGGTCACCAGCATCAACAGGCTGAAGGTCAGCCAGCGTTTGGCGTAAACCAGCGGCATCACCGCTCGCAGTATCTTGTCAGCGCCGCTCACGCAGGTCTCCTCGTCGCAGATCGGTTTGCGGAGTTTCCGTGGGGATTGCCCAGCGAACCCCTGTTTGCCGGCATTGTGAGTGAACTGCCGGATTCGTGCCAGCGGGCGACTTGCAGGCCGTGCAAATTGAGGCAGAATGAAAGTAACGCGGCGGGCAGGGAGTGGGGATGATGCAGACGATCATGCTGATTGTGCCGACGGCACTATTATCCAGCGGCCTGACTCTGGTGCTGGCCTGGCTGCTGTACCGGCTGCGTCTGGAAAAGTTGCTGGACCAGCAACTGGAGCAGATTCAGATTGAATTCGAAGCGCGGGTCAAAAGCGGCGTGACGGCGGCGGCGATGGATATGCTGCCCGAGCTGCGTGCGCAGGTGAAACTCGGCTTCCTCGATGCGCTGCAGGAATCGCGCGCCGCCGGCCTGGTCGAGGATACCGCCAAGGTGATGGCGACCGGCGCAGGCCTGGTGGAGAACGGCCTGAGCGTTTTGCTGGGTCTGGGCAGCAAGACCCGCCGCTGAACCTTGCGCCGGATTCCGCTCAGATCAGTTGATGCAGGTCGATCACGGTTTCGTTGTGCGAGTAAGCGAGGAATAAAGTGCGGGCGAGTACCCGCAGGTTTTCACGCACTTCGGTGGCGCTCTGTTGCCGTAATGGCAGGACCACGGCCTCGACGATGGTGATGACCGCCCGGGCGAGTTGTTCCGCACCGCGTCCACATCGAACTGGCCGGCCAGGGCCACTTTCCTGAGCGTGCCGGTCATGGCGGCGATTGCCGCAATTTCAAAACGGCGCTGCGCCGCGATCAGTGCCGAAGTCCCGGAGCGTGCGGGAAGCAGCCAGTAGCCGCCGGCCGTTTTGTACGATAGGGTCCCGCAGCAGCCGGCTTAGGCCGACGAAGATGGTCAGGATGCCCTGTGCGGCATCGTTTTCCGCGCGCATCGGATTGAAAATGTATTCATCGAAGATGCCGTGCAGGCGTTTCAGGCACTGCAGGTACAGCGCTTCCTTGTCTTGGAAATGCCAGTACAAGGCGCCTTTGCTGAGCTTGGCGGTATCGTCGATCGAGACGCCTTCGTAACCAAAGCGGCCAAACAGGGCGAACGCACGATCCTGTATCGCCTTGAGCGTGTCGAACTGCTGGCGTGCAGACTTACGGGGCGTGATTCAGTGTCGGTCGGTCTGACGCGATTTTGACCGATTGCCCGGTATTTTGTCGGCCGGCACCGATTGGAATTCCACGCGAACAAAAATTGACAATATCCAGTCTCCCCTCTAAGACTGAAATCCGCCGCACCAACCGCAACAAAATCCCGCGCGCCTGTGTGCGAACAAGCTAGACCATTGCCTCGCGTTTTTGCGCCTGCTCCAGCGCATTCAGATTTTGTTGTTGCAGGCACGAAAGTAGCGGCGACTCGTCCGTG
>JBOICJ010000235.1:0-5401 GCA_050740035.1 Stenotrophobium sp.
GCGTGTGAACGAGTGCAGTAGCTTATTCAGCGTTGCCTTCAGCCGGAAAAGACATAAAAATCGCGCACCGCCTCGCCGTCATCCACTACCAGGCGGAATGCCGCGTTGGGCGCGTCGGGGTCGGCGAACAGGATGCCTTGATAATGTCCGTCGGCGCCGCCGCAGGCGCTGATCTGTCCGCTGACACGCAGCGCGCGGGCGAGCGGCTCACCGGTCTGGACCTGCCCGCTCAGCGTGCAGCCGTTGCCGCTGGATGAAATGGCGCCGGCGCCATCCAGCGTGAACGACACCAGACTGTCACCAATCAGCGCGTGATACGACCCCGCCAGCGCCGGCAACGCGACAACCGGCAACACTTCATCAAGCCGCGTCTGCAGTTGCAGCGGGGTTGCGGCCGCCGGGATGCGCTGCCAGCCCTGCGCGGCGGTCTCGCGCTTGTAGACCACCACCGCCGGCGCATTCGAATCCGAACCCAGCACAACGTAGCTGTCGCCTGCGTCGCCGATGAACGCCGTCCCCTGGCTGGCGTCGGGATCGCCACCCAGCACCAGGTCGTGGGCGCCCGCAGTCAACGCCGGCAAAGTCGTGGAACTGGTGGATTGCTGGATGCTGCCGTGGCAGCCCGCCAAGCAGAGTGCCGCTATGGGAATCAGCCACTCTCTGCGCATATCAGCCTCCCTGTCCGCTTGCGAGCAGGTCGTGCAGCTTGATCTTGACCGCGTCCTCGTTGCTGCGCCGTGCCTGCGGCAGGCCCTCGATGACGGTCACGGTGATCACACCGTCCTTGAGCGCGTTGGCTTCGGAATCGGTGTTCTGATCATTCAGCAGGACGACGCCGGCGGGCGCCGTCTGCGGCGGAATGACGAAGGAGATGCCCGGATAATCCACGCCCGCGCCAAAGCCGACGGCGGTCGGGCTGGCCGACAGCTTGTCGTAAAACACCGGCTGGTAATCCGTGGCCACGCCCATGCGGGTGAAGCGGAACGGCAGGCTCGCGACCTGTCCCGGCTGCACCACCGGCACGTTGACGTTGAGACCGACGCCGGGCGGCAGCAGGCGGCCGTCGGTGCCGCGGTGCGCCTGCAACTGGCCGATCAGCTTCAGCACGACGCCGGCCAGTTCGTATTCGGGCGCGCCGTCGGCCAGCGCCGTGTAGGGACGCGAACCAGTCGCCGCGTAGCTGATGGCAATCGAAGGGATGCCGCGGTTGATGCCGTAGAGGGCATTGTTCACGGTACCCGACGAACTGTTGATCATTCCCTGATTGCTGCCCTCGTTGGGTCCGGAGATCACCAGGTCGGGCTGGCCGTGCCAGTGCTGCGCGGCGATGACGTCGAGTCCGTAGAGCAGCGACATCACCGGCGTGCCATCGACGTAGTGAATGTCCGGATCATTCGGATCGGCGCCGACCCCCGGCGCGCCGGCCTTGATCGTGCCGTAACGGCTGTCCTTTCTCAGCGGCGTCACCGGGATCAGGAAATTCATCGCGCCGCCGGTGCCGCTGTTGTTCTGGGTCGGCGCGGAGATCACCACGTCGTTCCCGGCCTGCTTCAGGGTCTGGTACAGCGCGCGGATGTTGGCGGTCTCGAAGCCGTCGTCGTTCGACAGTAGGATGTTCAGCGCATGCGCCTGGGCCGAAACCGTCAGCCACAGCGCCGCACACAGAATACGCATCACAATTTTCATATCGTTCTCCTCGGTGAATTTTTATGTTGTGGTCAGTACTGTGGTAAACAGGGGTTGCGCCGCGCCAGCACGCTGTCTGCGTGGGCACGGTAGGGCTGATCAAAAACTTCGGGCTGCGGAATCAGCCAGAACTGTCCGGCACGGATGCCGTCGAAGACCCGCTGCGCAAACGCTTCCGGTTCCAGGCCGTTCTGCGTCAGCATCTCGCGCATGGTCCGCACGAAGCCCCCGACCACCGGATTGGGCGGCACACCGCCGAACGGATCTCTGAAAATGCCGGTCTTGACCGGCCCCGGCGCCAGCAGCGAAACCCTGACCGGCGCCTTGAGCATCTCCATCTCGCCACGCAGCGACTCGGTCAGCGCCAGCACGGCGTACTTGCTGACCGAGTACGGCGCCATCAGCGGACTGGCAAGAAAGCCGCCGACCGACGAGGTGTTGATGATGTGCGCCGGCCGCGCGGCCGACAGCAGGCGCGGCACGAAGCTGCGCAGGCCGTGCAGGACACCGTAAAAATTCACGCCCAGGCAGCGCTGCCAGGCCGCGGTCTCGATCTGCCAGCTGAAACCGGTCACCATCACGCCGGCGTTGTTGAACAGCAAGTCGACTTCGCCGTAGGCCGCGTAGCAGCGGCGCGCCAGTTGCTCGACCGCGTTTGCGTCGGTGACATCCGTGGGCACTACCAGTACCTCGGTATCGAGCCGCTCCGCCAGCGCCTGCAGCGCGTCGGCCTGCACATCGGCCAGCACCAGCCGCATGCCCAGTGCCGCGGCCTGTTGCGCCAGCCCCATGCCGATGCCGCTGGCGGCACCGGTGATCACCGCGACGCCGTCCTTGATGCGCAAGGCCTGCGTCATGTCTTCCTCCGATTGGTTTTTCACGTCGCTCAGCCCGTCGCCACAGCCTTGGCCCGCGCCTTGCCCACGGCCTGCTGCTCGCGGAAATACGGAATCACGTACTCGCCGATGTTCTTCAACGTCTGCAACTGCGCCCACTGCGGCACCGTGCCCATCTGGCAGATGAACAGGATTTCGTCGGCGCCAGCTTCGATCAGCCGCTGCACGTAACCAATGCAATCCTTCACCGTGCCGTAGGCGTGGTTGGGATTGAGCAGCATCATCTGCGGATCGCTGAAATCGAAGCTGATGCTCTCGGACGCGAAGTTGGTCTTAATCACATCCTTGCCGCTGGCGTCGTGCGCGATCACCTCGTCGTCCCACTGCGTCGGGTCGGGCTTGGGCGTGCCGCCGTACCAGTGCCCGAGTGATTCCATGAAGTAGCGCTGCCCCTTGATGCCGATCTTGCGCGCCTGCTGGCCGTCGTCGAGCACGATGGTCGGACACAGCGCCGCGAGATGCTCGATCGGACGAAAACCGACCTGGTCCCCAGCTTTGCGCGTCGCCCAGGCCTTGCGATACACCGCGTTCTTGCTGGCGACATCGTCGGGACCGCCGAAGCCCAGCACCAGCGCACCCATGCCGCGCTGACCGGCGCGGGTCAGCGTGTCAGTATTGGTGCAGGCCAGGTACATCGGCGGATGCGGATCCTGCCAGGGTTTTGGATGAATCGGCCGGCGCGGGATCTTGATGTGCTCGCCGTCGTGCTCGATTTCATCCTGCGTCATGATTTTCGGGATCAGGTACATCGCCTCGTCGATCTGCGGATACAGCGTCGCGAGGTCGTAGCCGAAGGTGCCGGCCTCCTGCTGGGTACCGCCCTTGCCGACACCGAAATGCACGCGGCCATGCGATAGCAGGTCGAGCGTGGCGATGCGCTCCGCCACCTTCACCGGATGATTCATCGCCGGCGGCAGGCATACCACGCCGTGGCCAAGACCGATGCGTTGGGTCTTGCCGGCGAGGAACGCCAGCACCGTTTCCGGCGCGCTCATGTGCGCATAGTTGGTCAGTGCGGTGTGCTCGACGCACCAGACCACGTCGAAACCGAGTTGCTCGGCCAGTTCGACCTGCTCGACGATCTCGTCGAAAATCCGGCGGTCGCCGGCGCGTGTGGCATCCGTGGTCTGTGCCTCGTAGATCAGTGAAAATCGCATGTCATCCTCCTGCGGTACGTGTGATTTCGCGGCCGGACCTCCCGGCCATGACCGCAGTGTCCATAGCCGCATCCCGCCGCACATCATCCGGCTCGATATCTCCATTCGGACGAAGCCGCTGGCAGCGCCGCGCGCCAACAATCGGGCAAAGGGCACGAACACAGGCCCGTAGCCACAACAGGATTTAAGGAGAACTGCATGCCAGCCGATCCACAGACCCAAGCCATCCTGCAGGCGCTCGCGCAGATGCCGGCGATGGACTATTCGACGCTGACCGCGCCGGTGTTGCGCGCCGCCATGGCGGCGATGTCGCCACCGGCAAAAGGCGACGCGGTCGCGGCCATCGAGAACCGTGAAATCTCCGGTGCCGGCGGCCCGCTGAAACTGCGCCTCTACCGTCCGGCCGGCGCAGGCCCGTTTCCGGTCACGATGTTCTTCCACGGTGGCGGCTTCGTGATCTGCGATCTCGACTCGCATGACAACATCTGCAGCAGCCTGGCAAACCGCGCCGGCAGCCTGGTGGTCTCGGTGGACTACCGGCGTGCGCCGGAGGCGCCGTTTCCGGCGGCGGTGGAAGATGCGGTTGCGGCGACGCGCTGGGCGCACCTGCATGCCGAAGAAATCGGCGGCGACGCCAGCCGCATCGCCGTAGCCGGCGACAGCGCCGGTGGCAACCTCGCCGCGGTCACCGCGCAACTGACGCGCGACGGCGGACCGGAACTCTGCCACCAGTTGCTGCTCTACCCGGTCACCGATTGCGCGATGAACACCGCGTCCTATCGCGAGTTCGGCGAAGGCCATTACCTCACCGCGGAGATGATGCGCTGGTTCCTGCGGCAGTATCTGCAAGACCCGGCACGCGCCGATGACCCTCGTGCCTCGCCCCTGCGTCAGCACAAGCTCGCGGGCCTGCCGGATGCCACCGTGTTTACCGCCGAATGCGATCCCCTGCGCGACGAAGGCGAAGCCTATGCGAGGGCGCTGCTGGCCGCGGGCAACGCGGTGCACCTGCAACGCTGGCCGGGACAGATACACGGATTCATCAGCATGACCGGCGTGCTCGACAGTGCGCAGCAAGCGCTGGACGCCGCTGCCGCGGCATTGCGCAGCGCTTTCGCCGTTGCGCCGGTCTGCAACTGAACACGGAGCCGATCAATGCCGACATCCATCGTGACAGCAGGCAGCGCCGGGAGTAGCGTGTTGCTTGAATCCGCGGTCGCCGACACGCAACGCGGCAGAGCGCCACTGCACTGGCGCAGGAATGCCTCCATGCCCGCATCCATCTCTCGCACACACAGAATCGCGGCACCGGCAAAAAAACCGGGCAGCAGTCTGTTGCAAGCGGGCGGACTGGCGGGCTTCGAAGATCTGAACCGGCTGTTCAGCGCAATCTACGAAGGGCCAACCGAAACTCCGCCGTGGCAGTCGAGCCTGCAACTATTGCAGAAAACGCTGGCGGCAACCCACGTCACCCTGATCCTGCGGCCGCCCTCGCCGGAGTCGGCGGGAGTCATGGTCAACACCGACAGCGCTGCCGCAGACGCCACGGCATCCTACCTGTCGCACTTCTTCGCACTCGACCCGTTCGTCGGCCTGCCTGCCGGGCAGATACTCAGTCCCGAGGAAATCGTCGGTTCAAAATGGACGCAGACGGTGCTGTAT
>JBOICJ010000236.1:0-3880 GCA_050740035.1 Stenotrophobium sp.
GACCGACACATCGCCCAGCACCATGCGCCACAGCATTTTCAGCGTCAGCCAGGACATTTCCGACGTGTAGCGGATCGCCGCAGGCACCGCCGGCAAGGGCGCAAGCCGTTCCTCGGCGCGCAAATCCTGCCACAACTTGTCCGGGACTGCCACGCGCGCGCCAAATTTTCCCGTGCCCTGCTCGTCTTTACCGATGATTACGGTCAGATCGATCAGGTCCTGACCGCGCCGCACCTGCACCTTGGCCACCTCGCCGGGATGCGCGCGCAGCCAGGTCGCCCATTGCAGCCAGGAATGCAGCGCGATGCCGTTGTAGCCGAGCAGCAGGTCCTGCGCCTTGAAGCCGGCGCTGGCCGCCGGACTACCGGGCATGACCTCGGCCAGCAGGGGCGGAATATCCGGCTGGTAGGGACTCAGGCCCAGATCGTCGAACAGGTATTCGGGATCCACCCGCACGCCGTGCATGTCCAGCGTCAGCTGCCGCTGGCTGCCGTCCTTGTCCTGCACCGTCAGCGGCGTCTGGCCGCCGGCCAGCGCCTGGTCGATCAGCTCTATCCGCAGGGGCTGCCAGGTCGGCGTGGCGACGCCGGCGACGCTGACGATCCGCTCGCCCGCGTGCAGACCCATCTTGGCCGCCAGCGACGCCGGCGGCGGTGCCGCGATCACCGATTTCAGACCCTGCACGCCGGCGACGAACACCACCCAGTAGAACAGCGCCGCGAGCAGGAAATTGAACAGGGGGCCGGCGACGACGATGGCCGCGCGCTTGAGCAGCGACTGGGTGTTGAAGGCCAGGTGGCGCTCGCTGGCGGCGACCTCGCCTTCGCGTTCGTCCAGCATCTTGACGTAACCACCGAGCGGGATCGCCGAGATCGACCATTCGACGCCATCTTTACCGATGTGCGTCCACAGCGGTTTTCCGAAGCCCAGCGAATAGCGCAGAACCTTGACGCCGCAGCGGCGCGCGACCCAGTAATGGCCGTACTCGTGGAACGACACCAGCACGCCGATGGCGACCACGAAACCGCCGACGCTCCAGGCAAATTCAAGCATGGACGCGGCCCCGATCATTCAGCGTGTGCAGGGCCTGCCCGCGCGCCCAGGCGTCGACCGCCAGGATATCGTCCAGCGCCGTGGCGGCAGGCAGGTTCTGCGCGGCGGCGGCATTGAGGCAGGCTTCGATCATCCCCGAAATCCCGGTATAAGCCAGCTGGCCCTTGAGAAAAGCTTCGACAGCGATTTCGTTGGCTGCGTTCAATATGTTGGGCGCATTGCCGCCGGCGTCCAGCGCCTCGCGCGCCAACCGCAGGCAGGGGAAGCGCCGCAGATCGGGCGCCTCGAAGTGCATGCGCGCCAGCGCCGACAGGTCGAGCCCATCGACACCCGACTGCCAGCGCTCCGGCCACGCCAGCGCGTGGGCGATCGGCACCCGCATGTCCGCCTGCCCCAACTGCGCCAGCATCGAGCCATCGATGTATTCCACCAGCGAATGCACCGCACTTTCCGGGTGGATCACCACCTCCAGTTGCGCGCCGGGCAGGCGATAGAGCGTGGCGGCCTCGATCAGCTCCAGGCCCTTGTTCATCATCGTCGCCGAATCCACCGAGATTTTCTGCCCCATCACCCAGTTGGGATGACGCACCGCCTGCGCCGGCGTCACCCGCGCCAGTTCATCCAGCGGCGTCGTGCGGAACGGACCGCCGGATGCGGTCAGCACCAGCCGGCGCACGCCCCTGGGCACATGGCCGCAGACATAGTCCCCGGGCAGGCACTGGAAAATCGCGTTGTGTTCGGAATCGATCGGAATCAACGTGGCGTGGTGGCGCGCCGCTTCGTTCATCAGCAGGCTGCCGGCCATCACCAGCGGCTCCTTGTTGGCGATCAGCACGCGCTTGCCGGCCCGCACCGCCGCCAGCGTCGGCAGCAAACCCGCCGCACCGACGATGGCCGACATCACCTGATCCGTGTCGGCATGCGCCGCCAATTCTGCAATCGCCTGCGGTCCGCTGGCCACTTCCACTGCCAACCCGGCCGTCTGCACACGTTCACGCAGTTGCCGTGCGGCGTTGGCATCGGCCATTGCCGCTCGTGCCGGCCGGAAATCGCGGCACAACTCGAACAGGCCCTCAACATCACTGTTCGCGGTCAGCGCCAGCACCCGCAGCTTGTCGGCATGCCGCCGCGCCACGTCGAGCGTGTTGCGACCGATGGTGCCGGTAGCGCCGAGGATGACCAGGTTTTTCATGTCAGGTGCAGCAGTTGCAGGCCCAGCACCATGATCGGCGCCGCCGCCAGCAGGCTGTCGGCGCGATCGAGGATGCCACCATGACCCGGCAGGATATTGCCGCTGTCCTTGAGGCCGGCAACGCGCTTGAACATGCTTTCGGTGAGATCGCCGACGATGGAAAACACCGCCACCAGCAGGCTCAGCGCCAGCAGTTCCCAGATCATCGCGCCCTGCGGTTCAAACACCCACATGCCCGCCGTCAACGCCCACGCCGCGCACAGCAGCAGCCCGCCGAGCGCACCTTCCACGGTCTTGCCCGGCGACACGTTCGGCGCCAGCTTGTGCTTGCCGAAGTTGCGGCCGGCCAGATAGGCGCCGGTATCGGCGGCGAAAATCAGGAAGAACAGATAGAGCAGCTTGAGCGCGCCGTTGGCACCGGCGTGCAGCGTCACCAGCGCCAGCAGGGTCGAAACGATCAGCAGCAGGCCCAGCAGGCCCATCAGGATTTTTGCCGGCGGCCGCCGCTGGAAATTCCCGGGAAACCCCGGCAGCAGCGCCAGCGCCAGCAGCCACCAGAGACCGGCCACGGCGAACAGCACGCCGCGCAGCGGAACAGGCAATTGCCAGCCGGCCGCGAGCAGCACCGCGGTCAGCAGCAGGAACAGCACGCGCTGCGGGGTTTTGCCGGTCATGCCCATGATGCCGGTCCATTCCCAGGCGATCAGCAGGCCGGCGGCACTGAGGATGACGTAGAGCCACGGCGTCGGCGCATAAAAAATCGCGCCCAGCAGGAGCGGCAGGAGCAGCAGGGCAGTGACGACGCGCTGTAACAGCATGATCAGTGACCGGGCCTGGATGTCATCGGGAATTGTCTCTTAAAGTCTGCGCGGTCGCGACCCGCTCTATGTTTGCACATGCAATATATTGTTATATTATATATAATAATATTAAATATATTTAATAAAATATAACAATATTTCGAGCCAATCAAAGCCGAGCGGGTGACACTCAAACGCTCTCGGGCACGCGCCCGAAGCGTCGTTCCCGACCCGCGTACCACGCCAGCGCCCGCAGAAATTCCGCCTCGTCGAAATCCGGCCACAGCGTATCGCTGAAATACAGTTCGGCATAGGCCAGTTGCCACAGCAGGAAATTGCTGATGCGTTGCTCGCCGCCGGTGCGGATCATCAGGTCGGGCAGCGGCAGACCGGCCGTGCGCAGATGCGCCTCGATGTTCTCTTCGGTGACCGGCAGGCCCTTGGCATGCAGCTGCTGCACCGCCTGCACGATATCGCCCTGCCCGCCATAGCCCACCGCGACCACCAGATGCAGCCCGGTATTGTCCTGCGTCAGCGTCTCGGCACGCTGCATCTCCTGACGCAGCTGCGGGCTGAAATCGCGGTGATCGCCGATGAAGCGCATACGCACGCCGTTTTTGTGCAGCGAGTTGATTTCGCGCGACAGCGTCCTGATGAACAGCTGCATCAACAGCCGGACTTCGTCTTCCGGGCGGCGCCAGTTTTCCTGCGAGAACGCAAAAACCGTCAGCACCCCGACGCCGGCCTTGTGCGCAGCACGGACGATCTTGCGCGCGCTCCTGACGCCCGCCCGATGCCCCATCGCGCGAGGCTGCAGACGCTGCTTGGCCCAGCG